>NZ_JBEXJK010000119.1:0-20714 GCF_040609095.1 Kitasatospora sp. NPDC004799 | reverse complement strand
GGACGGCGGCTGCCCAGCGGCCCGGGCCGCCGGTCCGGTCCAGCGCCGTTCGCTCCCACGGGGGTCTCTCCTCGGGCTCGGCCGGGTGTCCTCTCAGGCCACGATGACCCATGCCGCGACGGTTCGCGCTGCGGCGCCGCCGGCTCCGGTCGCCCGGGAGCCGGGATTCCCGGCTACTCCGGGTGTAAGGGCGCCGGTCCGGGGCAGACGCCGAAGGACATCCGGTTCTCCCGGGAGGACAACGGTCCTCCGTGTACGAGCGGCCTGAACCGGGGGAGAATCGATGGCGCGGGGTGCGAGAAGCAGGGTGGCGCGGGGTGCGAGAAGCAGGGTGGGGAGAGAAGGAGGCCGAGATGAGCAGCCTCACCCGCCGTTACGCGGTGACGCTCCCCGGCCCGATCGGCGGGCACGCTCCACCGTCCGTCGTCGTGGTGCACGAGACGCAGAGCACGGGGCCCGACGGGGGCGTCGTCTGGGAGAGCGCGGACGGCGGCCTGCGGGTGGAGATCGCCGCCGGGGTGGCCACCGTCCTGTCGGCGCCCGGTGCCGGCAGCCGGCACCCGTGCCTGACGGCGGTGCCGCTGCCGTGAGCACGCGCCCGTGACGCGTGCCGGAGCGAGGGCGACGTGCGCGAGAACGACGTTGACGCATCCGGGGGAGACGACACCGGGGGAGCCGACACCGGGGGACGCGGGGGAGAGCGGGCGACGAGGGCGGCCGTCGCGACGGACGGTCACCGCGCGCTGGCGGCCAAGGCCTCGCGCACGGTGACCAGGCAGGGGTCGCAGTACCGGTCCGGCCCGGCCGCACCGGTACCGTCGCCCGCCGGGACGACGCGCTGGGAGGGTTCCAGGAACCGCCCGCACAGCGAGGACGTGGCGTCGTCCTTCGCCACCACGTGCCACACCACGGCGGGCGGGGACACCGCCGGGTCGTGCTCGGCCCACATCTCGTACACGGCGCTACCTCCGGATCGCAGGGGGCTCGGTGACTCCATGCAAACCCGGGCTCCGCCGAACGGCCACCGGGCCACACCCGGTGGGATGGTGGTGGCCCGGTGCCGGTCGGGGAGGCCGGGTGCCCGGCCTCCCGGAGGCCGCGAGCAGGCTCGCGCGCGGGCTCAGGAGTCGGGCGCGGCCGCGCTGATGGCGGCGAGCGCGGAGCCCAGGCTCGCCGCCCCCACGTCCTGGTCGGTCGCGAGGTCGCCGAGCGAGACGACACCCACCGCCCGGCCGTCCTCCAGTACCGGGAGCCGGCGCAGGGCGTGGCGGCGCATGAGTTCCACGGCGTAGCCGACGTCGTCGTCCGGGCCGACGCCGACCAGGTCGGAACTGCACACGTCGCCGGTCGGGGTGCTGTCCGGGTCCTTGCCCGCGGCCAGCACCCGCACCACCAGGTCGCGATCGGTCACCAGCCCGTACACCTCGTCGTCCTCGCCCGCCACCAGGACGTCGCCGATGGCGGCGTCCCGCATCCAGCGGGCCGTGTCGCGCACCGAGGCGAGCCGGGGGACGGTGACCGGGGCGGGGGTCATGAGCTCCTTGATCTTCCGGGTCATGGTGCCCTCCTCGGCACGGGGACGGGGTCTGCTGCGAGGCTGCGCCTGCCCGTCCTGACGCTCCGGAAACCGCCGGGCCGGGGGCGGCCTCGGTGCCGCCCCCGCTCACCCGCGCCGGTCGGTGCCCGACGGCCCCGGGGTCCTGGTCCCCGAGCCGGCGGCCCCCGGGGGCCCGGCCCGGTCGCGGCCCTGGCCGGCGGCCAGGCGGCGCCGGATCACCAGCAGGTCGAGCGCGGCGACGCCGGCGAAGCCCGCGCACAGGGCGGCGAAGAAGGCGTAGGTCCCCTGGTCGGGCGCGGGGCCCGGGCCCGACAGCGCGGCCAGTACGGCGAACAGCGCCGTCCCGGCGACGAACAGGACCAGGAAGACCCGGGACAGCAGCCGGCGCAGCTCCAGGTCCGAACGGGCGGTCACCGGCTCGGTGCCCAGCCGGACGGTCTCCTGGGGCCGGAGCTGCGGCATCGTCCGGCCGGGCCCCTGCGGGGCGTGCGGGAAGTCGTGGCGCTCCCCGGCCGGGCGGCGGGCCCGGCCACCGTGCTGCGTGCCTGGTCTGCGTTGTACGGCCATGACGGCCCCCGAACGGAGTCGGCCGGTGGGGTTTCCGCCGACGCGCCTACCCGGGGCAGCCGCCCGTACACGCGGCGAGGCCCGTACCCGCGCGGACGCCGGTGCAGGCCCGCGGGGTGCTCAGCCGGGCCGGTCGAGCCGCAGCCGTACCGCCAGCTGGGGCCCCTGCTGCTCGCGGCCCTCCTCGTGGACGCGGCAGAGCCCGGCGAGGGCGCGCAGCACCCGCTCGACGTCCTGGGGAGCGCCGAGCAGGAGCCCGACGAGGCCGCCGGGCGGGACGGCCGGCGGCACCGGCGCGGCGGTCCGGTGGTCATCGGAGGACCGGGGGTCGGAGGACCGGGCGTCGAAGGACTGGGAGAGGCTCGCCGACGGGCTCGGCGCGGGGGCGGCGGGGGTGCGGGAGATCCGGGGCTCGGCCACCACCCGGACGCCCTCCGAGGTCACGGTGGCGGGATCCTCCCAGACGTTGCCGAGCATCGTCCGGCCGCGCCCGGTGTGGGTCGGGAAGGCGGCCTCGAGCGCGTCGAGCACCGCTTCCGCCGCGTGCTGCGGGCCCTCGCCGAGCTGCAGCCGTACCAGCACGTGCCCGGCCGCCAGCGGAAGTCCCATCGCCGCCACCTCCTGCGCCTCGGCGACGGACGCCGGCCGGAGTCCGCCCCTTCCGTTCTACGACCGGTTCGCGCGGGCACGCACCCCGGGCACCCCGTCCGCCCCTCCCACAGCCGGAATGCGGACGCCCGCCGGATTCGGCCGCTGTTCAGCGGGCCGTGGCCCGGCCGATGATCTCCGACCGCTCCCGCTCCCTAGCGTCGGGGCCCACACCACTTCCGGGAGCGAACATGCACGACAACCAGGCGACCGAGCACGCGTGCGGCTGCCCGCGGACCGCCGACCTCGACGGGGAGGGCCCGGCCGCCGCCAGCCGGCGCCGGTTCCTGCGCGGGGCCGGCCTGTTGAGCGCCGGGGTCGGCACCGCCGGGCTCGGGCTGCTCGGCGCGGAGTCCGCGCGGGCGGCCGGGCCGGAGCCGGCGGGCGGGGCCGGTGCGGCCGGGAAGGGGCCCGAGAAGGGCCGGCGGAAGGCCCGTTGGCAGCCCGACCCGGACGCCCGGCAGTTCACCGTCGTGGTCCTGCCGGACACCCAGTACCTGTTCGACCAGGACCGGATCCACCCGGCGCCGCTGGAGGCCTCGGTCCGCTACGTGCTGGACGGCGGGGTCAACCGGGAGGACGGGACGGACGACAACATCGTCTTCCTGGCCCACCTCGGCGACGTCACCGAGAACGGCCTGGCTGTCGAATACGCCGCCGTCTCCCCGGTGTTCGGCCTGCTGGACGACGCGGGCGCGGCCTACGGCGTGCTCGCCGGCAACCACGACGTCCGCTCCTCGACCGACGACCAGCGCGGCAGCACCCCGTACCTGGAGACCTTCGGCAAGGCTCGGGCCGCCCGCACCGCCGGGTACCGCGGCTCGAGCCCGGACGGCTACAACACCTGCCACGTGTTCCGGGCGGCCGGCCGGGACTGGATGGTGCTCTCGCTGGACTGGCGGCTCTCCGACGCGGGCTTCGCCTGGGCGAACGCGGTGATCGCGGCGCACCCCACGGTCCCGGTGATCCTGACCACCCACGACCTCGCGCACGCCGACGACCACGGCCGCGCGGAGCTGTCCGACTACGGGAAGCGGCTCTGGGAGCGGCTGATCAGCGGCAACGACCAGATCTTCCTGACCGTCAACGGGCACTACTGGCCGCCCGGGCGCACCGTGCTGCGGAACCGGGCCGGCCACGACGTGCACGTCCACATCACCAACTACCAGGACCGCTACTACGGCGGCGCGGCGATGATCCGGACGTACCGCTTCGACCTCGACCGCGGCACCGTCGACGTGTCGACCTTCTCGCCGTGGATCCAGCAGATCGCGGCCGAGGAGCGCAACGCGCTGGCGGCCCGGGAGGCCGAGCTGACCTCGGACGTGGACCGCTTCTCGCTCGCGATCGACTTCGACCGCCGCTTCGCCGGCTTCGCGCCCGTCCCGCCGCGCCCGGCGCGCCCGGCGCGTGAGCTGCTGGTCCGCGACACGGTGGCCTACTGGCGGTTCGACGGCGGCGGCGGGGACGGTACGGCCGTCTCCGCCGGGCAGGTCGTCAAGGACCTGAGCGGGCGGGGCAACGACCTGGTCCAGCTGAGCGCACCCGGCACGCCCGACGGCGCGCTCAGCTGGTCCGCCGAGCACCACCCGGACCAGCCGGGCCACGGCAGCCTGCTGTTCCGGGGCACCCGCTCGCCGGTCCGCGGCGGCTACCTCCAGACGGTGCCCACCGCGCCGCTGAACCGGGAGACCTTCGAGCGCGGGTTCACCGTCGAGGCCTTCTTCAAGCTGCCCGCCGACTGGGACTCCGCGCAGAGCCGCTGGTCGGCCCTGCTCAGCCGGTGGGGGATGAGCGGCGAGGCGGGGAGGAACGGGCCCGGCACGGACGCGGAGGAGCCGCTCGCCACGCTCAGCGTCTCCGAGGCGCCGGCCCTCCAGTGGTGCGTCTACCCGCTCAACCAGACCGGGGCGTCCACCTGTTGGGGACACCAGCTGCCGCTGGACCGGTGGTGGCACGTCGCGGTGGTCAACGACGGGAAGCTCAGCCGGATGTACGTCGAGGGCTGCGAGGTGGCGCGCAACCCGGCGACGCCCGCGGTCGGGCTGACCACGCTGGGACGGCCGTGGATGCTGGGCGGCTACGCGTACGCGGGGGTGCTGGACAAGGTCTTCCACGGGTACGTCGGGGACGTCCGGATCGTGAAGCGGGCGCTGCGGACGGGCGAGTTCATGACCGCCTGACGGCCTGACCGCACCGACTCCGAAGAGCGCCGGCACCGCCGGGCCCCGGTGCGGGCCCGGCGGTGCCGCGTTCCCGCAGCCGCCGGGCCCGGCGGTGCTCAGCCGAGCAGGGTGGCCTCGACCCCGGCGAGCACCGCCGCCAAGCCCTGTTCGAAGCCCTCGTCGAAGTCCTGGAACATCACCCGGCCCGACTCGGCGGCCAGCGGGTGGGCGGCCAGGCGCTCGGCGCGGGCGTCCAGGTCGTAGCCCTCGTCGCCGTCGAAGGGGTTGGGGCCCATGGCCTGCTCCTCGATGACGTAGCCGATGGTGTAGCTGTACGCCGTCTGCCAGGCCCGGGCGGCGGCGGCCGGGGTGAAGCCGGCGTCCACCAGCAGGCGCAGCGAGGCGTCCAGGCCGGCCGCGTAGCCGGTGTCGGTGAACCGGGCGCCGCTGTAGACCTTCGCGCCGTCGCGGTAGCGCAGCAGCTCGGCGCGGAGGGTGCGCATGGTCCGCAGGTAGTTCTCCCGCCAGTCGCCCGCCCGCCGGGCCTCCTCCGCCCGGCCGGTCATCCGGCGCATCATCTCGGTCGCCATCTCGTCCAGCAGCGCCTGCTTGTCCTTGACGTGCCAGTACAGCGCGGGTGCCTTGACGTCGAGCCGGGCGGCGATGGCGCGCAGCGTCAGGCCGTCCAGGCCGGCCTCGTTCAGCAGGGTCAGCGCGGCGTCGACGACCTGGGCGCGGTCGAGCTTGGGGGTTCTCTGCGGGGTCACGGTTGACAGTTTAACGCCGTTAAGTGCACGCTGTCGGCAACGGCTACTTAACAACGTTAAGGAGGTTGCCGTGGCTGCTCGCGGCATGCACACGGACGTCCTGATCATCGGCGCCGGGCCGACCGGACTCGCCCTGGCGCTGGACCTCGCCCGGCACGGCGTCGCCGCGCTGGTGGTCGAGCGCGGTGCGGAGCTCTTCCCCGGCTCGCGCGGCAAGGGCCTCCAGCCGCGCACGCTGGAGGTGCTCGACGACCTCGGCGTGCTCGACCGGGTCCGCGCGGTGGCGGGGCACTACCCGCCCAACCTGTTCTGGCAGGACGGCGAGCCCAAGGAGGAGAGCCGGATGTACGACCCGACCGAGCCCTCCGAGGCCGAGCCGTACACCGAGACGCTGATGCTGCCCCAGTGGCGCACCCAGCAGGTGCTGTACGGGCGGCTGCGCGAGCTGGGCGGCGAAGTGGCGTTCGGACGGGAGCTGGTCGGGCTGGCGCAGGACGCGCAGGGCGTGACCGCCGAGTTCGCCGCCGGCGGTCCGGTGCGGGCGCGGTACCTCGTCGCGGCGGACGGCGGGCGCTCGACGGTGCGGCGGCTGCTCGGCATCGGGATGACCGGCGAGACCGTCGACCCGAGCCCGATGCTGGTCGCCGACGTCCGGGTCGACGGGCTGGGCCGCGAGCACTGGCACGTGTTCCGGTCGGCGGACGGGCTGCTGGCGATCTGCCCGCTCGGCGGCACCGAGGACTTCCAACTGGTCGCCCAGTTCCCGGAGGGGGCGGCCGTCGACCTCACCCTCGACGGGCTGCGCACGGTGGTCGCGGCCCGCACCCACCTGACCGCCGAGCAGGTGACCGAACTGCGCTGGGCCTCCGAGTTCCGCCCGCGCGCGGCGCTCGCGGACCGCTTCCGCGCGGGCCGGGTGTTCCTCGCGGGCGACGCCGCGCACGTCCACTCGCCGGCCGGCGGTCAGGGCCTGAACACCAGCGTGCAGGACGCCTACAACCTGGGCTGGAAGCTGGCCGCCGTCCTGGCCGGGCGGGCGGCGCCGGAGCTGCTCGACAGCTACGAGGAGGAGCGCCGGGCCAACGCGGCGGCGATGCTGGAGCTGTCCACCCGGGTCCACCGGGGCGAGCAGCGCCGCGGCCGGGCGACCCAGCAGCTCGACCTCGGCTACCGGGAGTCCGCGCTGTCGGTGGAGACCCGCGCGGACCTCCCGGCGGACGCGCTGCGGGCCGGCGACCGCGCCCCGGACGGCCGCCGCGGCGGCGTCCGGCTGTTCGACGCCTTCCGCGGCCCGCACTGGACGCTGCTCACCGTCGGCACGGACGCCCCGCTGCCCGCCGTCACCGCCCCGGTGGTCCGCATCCCGGCCTACGAGGCGTACGGCACCGGCGTGTTCCTGGTCCGGCCGGACGGCTACCTCGGCTGGGCCGGCGCGACGGCCGACGGCCTCGCGGCCTACGCGGGCCGGCAGGGGCTGCTCGCCCCCTGACCGGGCGTCCGGGCGGGCGCGAGCCACCGGGCGGGCGGCGCGGGGGAGTTGCCCGGCAGGCGGTGAGCCGCTCAGTCCGGCGGCTCGTGCGGATCCGGGGCGTGGGCCGGCGCGGTGCTCCGGTGCTCGGAGCCGTCCTGATGCTCCTTCTCCTCCGCGGGCCCGGCGGGGGGCGGCGAGTTCTCGCCGGTCCTCGGCGCGCCGGGAGTCCCGGCCGGGGCCGGCGGGTCCCTGGGAACGGGTTCGTGCTGGTCGGTCATCGGGGTCCAACTCCTCTGCCGGGTGCGGCGGAAGCGGGGACGCCCGGCGGCCGCCCGGGGGCGGCCACCGGGCGCCGGGTCAGTGCTTGCCCGCGTCCTTGACCTTCTCCACGGCCTGCTTCACGTCGCTCTTCGCCTGTTCGGCCCTGCCCTTGAGCTCGGTCGAGCGGTCGCCGGTGGCCCGGCCCGCGGCCTCCTTGGCCTTGCCACGGGCCTTCTCCGCCATGTTGCGCATCTTCTCCTCGGTACCCACGGCGGGTGCCTCCTCTCGTCAGCGGGGCGAAGTCCGCCCTGGGCGGCGTCTGCCCGGGCCGGGGGCTTCCATGCGCGGGCCGGGGGTGCCGGGCGGGCCGGGTGCTACCGGGCGCGGGCCTCGGCGGCGGCCTTCAGGTCGTGCAGCCAGCCTTCGAGGCCCTGGCGGAGGATGTCGGTGGCGGCAGCGGCGTTCGCGTCGACCTGGGGCCCGGTGTGGGTCTCCTCGGTGCGCACCAGGACGCCGCCGGGGACCTCGGTGAAGGTCCACACGTGGACGCCGTCGATCCGCAGCCCGGTCGCGACCGCCGGGCCGGTCCAGCGGACGCAGGAGCCGGGCCGCAGCTGCCGGACGGTGGAGGTGATCTCCAGGGTGGGGTCGGTGGACGCCGGGTTCGGCGGCAGCGGGGTGGTCCAGCGGAACGCCGCTCCCGGGTGCAGCGGGCCGTCGTCCAGGCGCTCGGCGCTGCGCACCGGGGCCTGCCAGTCGGGCCAGCGCGCCACGTCGGTCTGGAGCCGCCAGACGGTCCGCAGCGGTGCGTGGATCACCGCCTCGGTCCGGTGGCGGACGCGGGCGTCGGGGTCGACGCCCGCCCCGCGGCAGGTGAGCGAGGCGCCGGGGCGGTGGGAGGCGGCGGCACCGGCCGGCCCGGCGGCGGCGCCGAGCAGGCCGAGGACGAGCGGGACGGTCAGCAGGGCGGTGCGGATGCCGGTGCTGCGAGTGGCGGTGCTGCGGGTGTCGGACATGGAACTCCCCGTTCAACTGGTCGGCCGGCGGACGGCACGGTGGCCGTGAGCTAGATGCTCACGCCTTCGTGAGAAGTTGTAACTCCGCGAGGGCTGAGGGGTCAACAGGTTTCCGTGATAGCTTCTAACGGAAGCGTGAGCATGTAGTCGGGCGACTCGGGGAGAGGGCGGAGGCCATGGCGAGGACGGATGCGGAGACCCCGCGGGAGCGCTACCGGGCCCAGGTGCGGGAGGAGATCAAGGCGCACGCCTGGGAGCAGATCGCCACGGCCGGCGCCTCGGCGCTCTCCGTCAACGCGATCGCCAAGCGGATGGGGATGAGCGGCCCCGCGCTCTACCGGTACTTCGCCGGGCGCGACGAGTTGATCACCGAACTCGTCCGGGACGCCTACCGCAGCCTCGCCGACACCCTCGGCGCGGCCGCCGCCGAGGGCGCCGACCTGGCCGGGCTCGCCCGCGTCCTGCGCGGCTGGGCGCTGGCCGACCCCCAGCGGTACTTCCTGGTCTACGGCACCCCGGTACCCGGCTACCGCGCGCCCGCGGACACCACCGCCGTCGCCGACGAGGTCATGCGGACGCTGGTGGACGCCTGCGCGGCGCTCGCCCCGGCCGGACCGGACGCGCGGGAGGCGCCGTTCCCCACCCACCTGCTGGGCCACCGGGACTGGGCGGGCGAGCAGCCGGCCCCGCCCGAGGTGCTCCACCGCTTCCTGGTCTTCTGGACCCGCCTGCACGGCGTGCTGTCCCTGGAACTCGCCGGGCACTTCACCGGCATGGGCTTCCGGCCCGAGCTGCTCTTCGAGGCCGAGCTGGACGGCCTGCTGGCACCGCGGTTCTGACGGCGCCGCACGCCCGGCGCCGCGCAAGCCCGGCGCCGCCCACCGAGCACGGCCCCGGGCGGCACCGCCCGGCGGCCCGGTCAGGCCTGCCCGGGGTGCGGCTGCGGCAGCGGCGCCGGATCGGTGTCGTCCGGGAACGGCTCCGGCGGCGGGAACGGCGGGACCGGCGGCGGCGCAGGGTCCGGCTCGCCCGGCCGCGGCGCGGGGTCGGGATCGGGGCGGGGGATCGGCCGGGTGTCCGGGTCCGGGGGCATCGGGACGGTCATCGGGGCACCTCCTCGGCGCCACGCGTCCGGTCAGTGGCCGAGCGCGTTGGCCAGCTGGCGCTTGTTCATCTTCGAGCGGCCCTTGATGTTGCGCTGCTTGGCCTCGTTGTAGAGCTGGTCGTAGGTCGGGCCCTGGGAGCCCCGGTGCGAGCGCTGTCCGCCGCGCCGGCCGGAGGACATGTCATGGGTCGAACTCCGGCTGGCGGTCTTCGACTCGCCGTGCCGGGCGCGCTCCTTGTTGACCGTCCTGGCGGCGATCTCCTTGGCCCGCTTCTCGCTCTCGCCCCGGTCGAGCGCGCTCTCCTTGATGTGCTCGTACTGGCGCTCCCGCTTGGCGCTTGATCCTCGGGGCATGGCCGACGCCTCCTCATCCGTTCGGGGCCGTTGTGCAGGACCGGGTCCGGTCGTTGCGCCGGCGCGCCTACCCGCGGGCGCCGCCGCGAATCAGCCGACCGGGTCTTCCGGCCCCGCCGGGATCGGAACGTCCCGTCCCCGGGATCGGCACGCGCGGGGCGACGGGGCGTGTACGGCCGGACGTGCTCCGGTTCGTACGGGTGTGCCGGGTGTGGCGCGTTCGCCGCAGCGTCACTCCGGGTAGTTGAACGCCTGCACGGTGGTGACGGAGGGGGTGGGGTCAGGGAGTCGCGATGACGGAACACGAGCAGCTAGGCGCGCCCGCCGGCCCGGAAGGACACCCCGCCCGGCCCGAGCGGGTGCCGCCCCAGGCCCCCGCGCCGGGCGAGCCCGGGCCGGGCGAGCCCGGGCCGGGAGAGCCCGGGCCCGGAGACCGGTCCGGGCCGGACGGCGACGGCACGGCGGCCCCCTGGCCCGACATGATGCTGCCGCTGCTGCGCACCCCCACGGCCGACCGCCGGCCCGCGCCCGAGACGGCCGGAGCGGAGCCGCCGGCGGGCGTCGAGCCGGCGCAGGTGCTCGACCTCGCGCTGCTGGTCGGCGAACTGCTGCTGGCCAGCGGCGAGGCGGCGGAGGACGTCGAGGCCGCCATGCTCGCCGTTGCGCACGCCTACCGGCTCCACCCCTGCGACCCGCAGGTCACCTTCACCCGGGTGGCGATCTCGTACCAGCCCGGCCCGGCGGAGCCCTCGCTGACGGCCGAGTGCTCCGTCCGCCGCCCGGCCGTCGACTACGCGCGGCTGGCCGCCGTCTTCCGGCTGGTCACCGAGATCACCGTGGGCGGGATGGCCGTCCCCGAGGCGCACGGCCGGCTGATGGCGGCCCGCCGGCGGAGCCACCGCTACTCCGGCCGCCTGGTCGTGCTCTGCTGCGGCGGGATGGCCGGGGCGGCCACGCTGCTGATCGGCGGCCGGGCCGACGCCCGGGCCTGGCTGGTGTTCGCCAGCGCCGTGGTCGCCGCGCTGGCGGGCGAGCGGTTCTCGGCGCTGGTGGCGCGCCATGACCTCCCGGCGTTCTACCAGTTCGTGGTGGCGGCGGTGCCCGCCGCCGTGATCGGCATCCTGCTCTCCTTCAACGGGCTGCACCTGCGCGGCTCGGTGGTGATCACCGGCGGGCTGTACGCGGTGCTGCCGGGGTGGCCGATGGTCGCGGCGGCCCAGGACGGCCTGACCGGCTTCTACCTCACCGCCGCCGCCCGGCTGCTCGAAGCGCTGTACCTGATGGCCGGCGTGGTGATCGGGGTGATGACGGTGCTCTACGTCGGCGTCAACAACGGCGCCGACCTGGCCGCCCAGGACGTGCCGCCCGGGGCGGTGAACCCGCCGCTGCAGCTCGCCGCCGCGGTGCTGCTCACCCTGGCGTTCGCGGTGCTGCTGAACACCGAGCCGGCCACGCTGCCGGCCGTCCTGCTGAACAGCGCGGCCGGCTGGACCACGTACGGCGTGCTGGTGAACGCGGGCGGCGAGCCGATCCTGGCCACCGGCCTGGCGGCCGGGCTGGTGGGCCTGTCCGGCCAGCTCATGGCGCGCTGCCGGGGCAGCTCGGCGCTGCCGCACATCACCGCCGCGCTGGGGCCGCTGCTGCCGGGCTCGGTGCTGTACTTCGGGATGCTGGCCTTCGTCCGGGGCGAGCCCGAGGTCGGGCTGAGCGGCATCGGGCGGGCCGGCGCGATGGCGATGGCCCTCGCCATCGGCGTCAACCTGGGCCGCGAGCTGGCCCGGCTCTTCCTGCCCGCGCCCCGGGCGGCCGCCCCGCCCCGCCGCCGGGGCGGCCGCCACCGGCGCTGACGGCGCTGACGGTGTGGGCGGGAGCCGGTTTGCCCGGGCGGCGCCGCGGTACACGCGTGGGGTGTGAAGCCGGGCACGGCGAGCGACCGGCCCGCTTCCCGGGGACGGCGCCCGCCGGTCCGAGCCGCCGAGGCCGTCCCCGCCGACAGCCACCCGTCAACCCGGGAGACCCTCGTGATAGTCCTCGGCGTCATCCTGCTCATCATCGGTTTCGTCACCGGCATCTCGATCCTGTGGACCATCGGCCTCGTGCTGGCCGTCATCGGTGTGGTCCTCTGGGTCGCCGGGACGCTCGGGCACGCCGTCGGCGGCCGCCACCACTACTACTGACCCGGCCTGAGCCCTGTTCAGCGCCACTCCCTCCGCACCGGACCGGCCCCGCTCAGGGCCGGTCCTCGTGCAGTCCGCAGAGCCAGGCCAGCGCCCGGTGGACGCCGAGCACGTAGCTGTGGTCCGCGCCCAGGGCGCGGACCCGGTGCAGGCGGACGGCGGCGGCCTGGCACTCGGCCAGCAGCTGGGCGTGGCGCGGTCCGGTGGCGCCGGCCGTGGCGCCCGCCGTGGCGGCGGCGGTGACCGGGGCCGCGACCTGGGCGCCGGCGGCCCAGCGGTAGGCGCCGAGCACGCCGTGCTCGAAGCCGGTCCAGGGCCGCGGGTGCCGGTTGACCTCGTCGATCGCGGCGAACACCTCGTCCAGCGGGCGCACTCCCACGGCCGGGACCGTCTCGTCACTGGTCATGTCGGCAACCTACGTCCGCCCGCCACCGCCCGCCCCCGGGGACGGCGGCCCGCGACGGCGGCGCCCTCCCGCGCCACCCGGGCGGCGCAGGGCCCCGGAAGGGGGCCGCCGTGCCGGGCGGCGGGGCCGGGGCGGGTAGGCTGACCAGGGCGTGTCCGGCCGGAGAGGTGGCCGGACCGGAGGAACGGAGCGGGCCGGCGGCCCGCCGGTGGAGACCCCTGATGACTCGTCGATTCGACTGCTCGGACCCGTCCGAGCGCGCAGCCGGGCTGCGCGAGGCCGTGGCCGCGGTGCGCCGCGGTGAACTCGTCGTGCTGCCCACGGACACCGTGTACGGCGTGGGCGCGGACGCCTTCGCACCGCGGGCGGTCGACCGCCTGCTCCGGGCCAAGGGCCGGGGGCGGAACATGCCCTCGCCGGTGCTGGTCGGCTCCCCGGAGGCGCTGGACGGACTGGTCGAGGTGACGGAGCGCGCGCGGAGCCTGGTCAAGGAGTTCTGGCCGGGCGGGCTGACCGTGGTGGCCCGCCACCTGGAGTCGGTCGAGCTGGACCTCGGCGAGACCGGCGGGACGGTCGCGGTGCGGATGCCCGCGCACCCGGTCGCCGTCGAACTGCTCAACGCCACCGGGCCGTTGGCCGTCTCCAGCGCGAACCTGACCGGGCACCCGTCCCCGCAGGACTGCGACGCCGCCCAGGGCATGCTCGGCGACTCGGTCGCCGTCTACCTCGACGGGGGCCCGACCGCGGCCGCCGTGCCCTCCTCGATCGTGGACGTCACCGGCGAGGTGCCGGTGCTGCTGCGGGCGGGCGCGATCGGCGCCGAGCGCCTGCGCGAGGTGGTCCCCGACCTCCGGGAGCGCTGAGCCCGCGGCCGGACGCGGCCGGACGCCGACCGCCGCGGGCGGCGCCCCACCCGGTCGACGGCCCGTCCCGCGTGGCGCCCCGGCGCCCCGCCCGCCCGCCGCTAGGGTCGGCGATGGCGTGCGAGGGCGGGCCCTCCGCCGGGCCGGGGAGGGGGTCGGCGCCGAGACCCGGGGGCGTCACCGGCTCCGCTGCGGAGGTTCCATGAGCGCTTCGTCCACCGCGCCGCCCCCGGCGCGGGACCGCACCCCGGCGCGGGTCCGGCAGGGCGGCACGCTGCTGCGCTGGCTGTTCACCACGGACCACAAGGTCATCGGGAACCTTTACCTGGCGACGGCCTTCGGCTTCTTCCTGGTCGGGGGCCTGCTCGCGCTGCTGATGCGGGCCCAGCTGATGGGGCCGGACACCGGGCTGCTGTCGAACGAGCGGTACAACCAGCTGTTCACCATGCACGGCACGATCATGCTGCTGCTGTTCGCCACCCCGACCTTCGCCGGGTTCGCCAACGCGATCATGCCGCTGCAGATCGGCTCGCCGGACGTCGCCTTCCCCCGGCTGAACGCCTTCACCTACTGGGCCTTCCTGCTGGGCGGGCTGATGGTGCTGAGCGGCTTCCTCACCACCGGGGGCGCGCCCTCCTTCGGCTGGTTCGCGTACGCGCCGCTGAACGGGCCGCTGCACTCGCCCGGGGCGGGCGCGGACCTGTGGGCGTTCGGCCTGGTGGTGGCCGGCCTCGGCACCATCCTGGGCTCGGTCAACTTCGTCACCACCATCACCTGCCTGCGGGCGCCGGGCATGACGCTGTTCCGGATGCCGGTGTTCACCTGGAACGTGCTGTTCACCTCGGTCATGGTGCTGCTGGCCTTCCCGGTGCTGACCGCCGCGCTGCTCTGCCTGGAGGCGGACCGCAAGTTCGGTGCGCACGCCTTCGACGCGGCGAACGGCGGGGCGCTGCTGTGGCAGCACCTGTTCTGGTTCTTCGGCCACCCCGAGGTCTACATCGTCGCCCTCCCGTTCTTCGGCATCGTCAGCGAGATCGTCCCGGTGTTCAGCCGCAAGCCGCTGTTCGGCTACCACGGGATGATCGGGGCGACGATCGCGATCACCGCGCTGTCCATGTCGGTGTGGGCGCACCACATGTTCGCCACCGGCCAGGTGCTGCTGCCGTTCTTCGCGCTGATGTCCTTCCTCATCGCGGTGCCCACCGGGGTGAAGTTCTTCAACTGGATCGGGACGATGTGGAACGGCTCGCTGTCCTTCGAGACCCCGATGCTCTGGTCGGTCGGCTTCCTGGTGACCTTCCTGTTCGGCGGGCTGAGCGGGGTGCTGCTGGCCGCGCCGCCGGTCGACTTCCACGTCACCGACAGCTACTTCGTGGTGGCCCACCTGCACTACGTGCTGTTCGGGACGGTCGTCTTCGCCACCTTCGCGGGCTTCTACTTCTGGTGGCCGAAGCTCACCGGGAAGATGCTCGACGAGCGGCTGGGGAAGGCGCACTTCTGGATCCTGTTCCCGGGGTTCCAGGCCACCTTCCTGGTGATGCACTGGCTGGGCGCCCAGGGGATGCCGCGCCGCTACGCCACCTACCTGGCGGTGGACGGCTTCACGGCGCTGAACGTGTGCGCCTCGGTCGGCTCCTTCCTGCTCGGGGTCTCCAACCTGCCGTTCTTCTACAACGTCTGGCGGACCACCAGGTACGGCGCGAAGGTCACCGAGGACGACCCGTGGGGCTGGGGCCGGTCGCTGGAGTGGGCCACCTCCTGCCCGCCGCCCTCGCACAACTTCCACGCGCTGCCCCGGATCCGCTCCGAGTCGCCGGCCTTCGACCTGCACCACCCGGAGGTGCCCGCCGAGGAGTGGGCGGTCGGCACCGGCGGCGTGCCGCACGGCCGTACCGGCGAGCGGGGGAGCGGGCGGTGAAGGCGGAGGGGTGGCTGTTCGCCGTCATGACGGCGTTCTTCGCGCTGACCGGGGTGGTCTACGGCCTCTGGGCCCGGGAGCCGGCCGGCAAGGCGATCCTGACGGTGGCGTTCCTGATGTCCGGCCTGGTCGCGCTGTTCTGGTTCGTCCAGCACCAGCGGCTGGGCGGCGGCCGGGCACAGGACCGCGAGGACGCCGAGATCGCGGAGGCCGCCGGGCCGGTGGGCTTCTTCCCGGCCCGCAGCGGCTACCCGGTGCTCGCGGCGGTCGGCGTGACGGTCTTCGCCCTGGGGCTGGTGTTCGCCCGCTGGCTGATCGTCGTCGGCGCCCTGGTGCTCGTGCTCGCCGTGGCGGGCTTCATCTTCCAGTACCGCGACGGCGGCGCGGGCTGAGCCGGCGCAGCAGCCGCCGGAGCGGACCGCCGGGGGCTTCGATGTGCGCCGACTCCCGCTCGGAGGAGGGGAGTTCGACCCGGTCATGGTGGAACCAGGAGCTGGCCGCGGCGCGCACCCGCCGGTGCCGGGGCGCCCCCGGCGGGGCGGTGACCGGCTCCGCCGCGGCGCGCGCCAGCAGCACGTACCGCTCGGCCGCCGGCACCGGGCGGTGGTGGCCGGAGAAGCCGCCGTCGGGGGACTGGTCGATCCGGCCGGTCTCGTCGCCGTCCAGCAGCCGGGTGCGGTCCCGGGCCTGCAGGGCCAGGCAGAGCCGCCGGGTGAGCACGAAGACCACCGGCGGCAGCACCACCAGCGCCGTCCGCAGCGCCACGGTGAGCGCGTTGACGGAGACCTCGAAGGCGTACGCGATCACGTCGTTGCCGCCGGCGACCAGCAGCACCGCGTAGACGGTGATCCCGGCGGTGCCCAGCGCGGTGCGGGTGGGCCGGTTGCGCGGACGGTCGCACAGGTGGTGCTCCCCGGTGCCGGGGTCGAGCCAGCGTTCGACGAACGGGTAGGCGTACAGCGCCGCGAACAGCAGGCCGGGCACCACCAGGGCGGGCAGCAGGACGTTCCAGGACACGGTGTGCCCGAGCACCCGGGTCTCCGCGGCCGGCATCAGCCGCAGCGCCCCCTCGATGAAGCCGATGTACCAGTCCGGCTGGGCGCCCGTCGCGACGACGTCGGGGCGGTAGGAGCCGTACCGCCAGACCGGGTTGACCTCGGCGAGGAAGGCCGACAGCGCCAGCACGCCGCCCACCGCGAACAGCAGGCCCACCGTGCGGGTCAGGAACTGGGGGAAGAACGGCATCCCCACCACGTTGCGGTTGGTGCGGCCGGGGGCGGCCCAGTGGGTGTGCTTCAGCACCACGACCAGCGTCAGGTGCGCCCCGACCAGCGCCAGCAGCAGGCCGGGGACCAGCAGCACGTGCACGGTGAACAGCCGGGGGATGATCTCGTGCCCGGGGAACTCGCCGCCGAAGGCGAACAGGGTGAGGTAGCTGCCGACCAGCGGCACCGAGAGCAGCACGCCCTCGGCGATCCGCAGGCCGGTGCCGGAGAGGGTGTCGTCCGGCAGCGAGTAGCCGGAGAACCCCTCCAGCAGCGCGAGGTTGAACAGTGTCACCCCGATCACCCAGTTGAGCTCGCGCGGGCGGCGGAACGCCCCGGTGAAGAACACCCGCAGCAGGTGGGCGCCGATCGCGGAGACGAACAGCAGCGCCGCCCAGTGGTGGATCTGGCGGATCAGCAGTCCGCCCCGCACCTCGAAGCTGATCCGCAGGGTGGACGCGTACGCCTCGGACACCTGGACGCCGCCGAGCGGGCGGTAGGCGCCGTGGTAGACGACCTCGGCCATGCTCGGGTCGAAGAAGAACGTCAGGTAGACGCCGGTCAGCAGCAGCACCACGAAGCTGTACAGCGCGAGTTCGCCGAGCAGGAAGGACCAGTGGTCCGGGAAGACCTTGCGCAGCAGCTCCCGGCCCGCCTCCATGACCGGCAGCCGTGCGTCCAGGCGGGTCGCGACGCGCTCGCCGGCGGACGGCGCGCGCCCGTTCGAAGCCCTGGTTTCGTCCACGGCAGGAACCTAGTGGGCGGTGCGGTGCGCGGGGCGGCCGAGCGCTGCGGTGGCGGTGGCGGCCGGGGGCAGAGCACTCCAACGGCGGAACGGGCGCGGCCGGCGGCGCGGCTCGGGCCGGTCGCCCGGGCACAGGGGGTGGCACGGGCGGTGCGGCCGGGGCATCATCGCGGGATGACGAAGATCAGGACCGGGCGGGGGCGCCTCGGCCTTCCGGCACTGGCGGTGCTCGCCGTGCTGGCGGCGGGGTGCGGGACGAAGCACGTGGACACCGGCCAGGGCGCGGGCACGGGTGCACCGACGACGGCCGGGAGCACGGCCCGGGCCGAGCAGGCCGACGTCCCCTGCCCCGGCGAGACCCCGACCCCCACCCGTACGGCGAGCCCCACGGCCCCGGCGACCCCGCCGCTCGACCACTACGCCGAGAACCACGGCTTCAAGGTGCCCCTCCCACTGCACGGCCAGACCCGCTGCGACGGGCTGGCGGCCGTGCAGCGCGTCAAGGCGGCGCTCGAACCGCTGCGGATGGGCAACGACTACACCCCGGAGAGCACCCGCGCCCGGCTCACCGGCCTCGGCTACCCGGCGGACAAGGTGCGGGTGCAGGGGATCGGGCGGACCACGGTCGGCTTCACCGTCGAGGCCACCGGGATGTGCCTGACCGGGACGATGGTCCCCGACTCCACCCAGGCGGAGGCGTTCGGCGGCTACCCGGACGGCCGCGGCTGCGAGGAACCCCGCGGCGGCCACTGACCCCCAACGGCGGGTCGGCGCACGGTGGTTCACAGGCTGGATGACGACGGGCCGTTGCGGCGGGCCGCGCGGGAAAGGACCATGGCCGTCATGGTGCGACCGGGGAACGTGATCGACCGCGGGGACCTCGTGCTGCGGCGCTGGCGGGGGCAGCGGGACTTCGCGGCGGCCCGCACGCTGATCGAGGAGTCGCTGGACCACCTGCGCCCCTGGGAGCCGTGGGTGGCCGGGCACGACGAGGCGCGCACCCGCGCCCTGCTCACCCGGTGCGACAGCTGGTGGGCGAGCGGTGAGGTGTACACCTACGCGATCGCCGAGCACGGCACCCCGGTCGGCATGTGCCAGGCCGTCCGCGCGGCCGAGCCCGGCGGCCGGCGCGTCGGGTACTGGCTGCACCCGGCCGCCACCGGCCGGGGCCTGGCCACCCGGGCGGTGGCGGCGCTGGCCGAGGAGGTGTTCACCCTGCCGGGGGCGTCGTACCTGGAGATCGTGCACGACCTGGCCAACACCGCCAGCGCCGCCGTCCCGCGCCGCCTGGGCTTCACCGAGCTCCGGCGGGAGCCCGCCGCGCGGCCGGTCGCCCCGGCCGGCCGCGGGACGGCCGTGGTCTGGCGGCTCGACCGCCCGGCCGTCCGTGGACAGCCGGCCGGGCCGTCCGTGGTTAGCCGACCCGGGACCCGGCCGCAATGACGACCTCCGACAAGTGCGGGCCGGATCTTCCGTGACGGCATGGCAAAGGCGGCGCCCGTCGGCGCGGATAGGCTCCGAACGACCGACACCATGATCACGATCTCCGGATCGGAGAGGCGCCACCGCGTGAGCATCCAGCAGATCGCCCCCAAGCAGCGGGGCTACCTGATCGTCAACTCCCACCCCGTGGGCAGCGAGGCCACCGTCGACCGCCAGTGGCAGCGCATCGAGCCCGCCGCGCCGGCCGACCGGGCCCCGGTCGCGCTGATCCTCGGCGCCAGCGCCGGGTACGGCCAGGCGCTCCTGCTCGCCGGGCTGCGCCGCCAGGGCATCCGCGGCATCGGCGTCGCCTACGAGGGCGCCGCCACCGAGCGCCGCACCGCCACCGCCGGCTGGTACCGCACCGCCGCGACCTCGGCCCTGGTTGAGCGCGGCGGCGGGGACTTCGCCTTCGTCAACGCCGACGCCTACGCGGACGCCACCCGCGCCGAGGTGCTCAAGCTCCTCGCCGAGCGCTACGGCCCGGTCGACTACCTCGTCTACTCGCTCGCCTCGCCCCGGCGCACCGACCCGGCCACCGGCGAGGTCCACCACTCGGTGATCAAGCCGCTCGGCTCGCCGTACACCTCGCCGTCGCTGCTCTTTGAGGACGGGGTGCCGCGGATCGGCACCGTCGACCTCACCCCGGCCGACGAGGCCGAGCGGGCGGCGACGGTCAAGGTGATGGGCGGCGAGGACTGGCGGCTGTGGGTGCGGGCGCTGGCCGACGCGGACCTGCTCGGCGCAGGCTTCACCACCGTGGCGCTGTCCTACGTCGGCTCCGAGATCACCGCGCCGGTCTACCGGCAGGGCACCATCGGCGCCGCCAAGGAGCACCTGGAGGCCACCGCCGGTGAGCTGCGGACCGGACCGCTGGCCGGGCGCGGCCGGGCGTTCACCGTCGTCGCCGGTGCCGCCGTCACCCAGGCGTCCACCGCCATCCCCTCCATCGCCCTCTACACCTCGCTGCTGCGCAACGTCCTCGGCGAGGACGGCTGGCGCACCACCGACGACCAGGCCGTGGACCTGTGGGAGCAGCTGAGCGGCGCGAAGGAGCTCGTCCTGGACGAGCAGGGGCGGATCCGCCTGGACGGCTGGGAGCTCGACCCGGCCGTGCAGGACCGGGTGCGGGAGCTGTGGGCCGACCCGGCGGCCGCGCTGGCCGCGGACCCGGCGGGGGCCGCCTGGTTCTACAACCAGTTCCGGCAGCTGTACGGCTGGGACGTCCCCGGCGTCGACTACGCCGGTGGCGTCGAGACCTCGGTGCCCTGGCCCGGGCCGCGGTAGTCCGGGCGCGCCGATCGGCGCCCCGTCAGCGGGCGGGCCGGTCCAGCAGCCGGACGACGAGCGCGGCCAGCAGGGCCGCGCCCAGCGCGTACACCGGCAGCTAGAGCGTGGTGGTGGCGGACAGGCAGCCGGCGACGGCGTGCCGGGCCTGTTCGCCCTGCGCGGCGGCGAGCGCGGCGCCGTCCCGGGCGGCCAGGTCCCCGAGGGCGGCCTGCGCCTGCAGCCGCGCGTAGTCGCCCAGGCGGGGGCACTCGCGGCGGGTGCCCGGCATCGGGAAGAGCCAGGACCAGCGCTGCATCGCGGGGGCCAGGGCGAGGGCCGCGGCCAGCCCGACGACCAGCGCGTAGGCGGCCAGGCTCCGGGCGTACCCGGCGCCCGCGTCCGTCGCGCGGGTCGGCGGGCGGGTGGCGGAGAGGACCACCGCCAGCAGGGTCAGGCCGATGTAGGCGGAGAACCACTGCCAGGTGCCGGAGGAGAGCGAGAAGGCGAGCACGGCGGCCAGCGCGGTGCCCAGCACCCCGGCCCGGGAGCCCGCCCCGGGGGCCGGGGCGGAGGAGGAGGGCTGGGCGGTGCGGCGGCTGCGGTCGTCCATCTGCGCTCTCCCTGGGCGGCTGCGGGCCACCAGTCTCCGGGCGCGGCCGCCGCGTGGCCGGCCCGCC
>NZ_JBEXJK010000118.1:0-20723 GCF_040609095.1 Kitasatospora sp. NPDC004799 | reverse complement strand
CTGCACCCGCGCGACGATCAGCACGGCGCCACCCCGGCCGGTCCTGCACCAGCGGGGGTCGCGCGGACGGACAGCGAGCCGTCGAGCGGACGGACGACGGCGGGCTCAACCCGGGCTGATCCGCCCCCGCCAGCCGCCCTCCTCCCGGCCGCGTTCCTCGATGAACTCCTTGAACCGCCTCAGGTCCCCCTTCACCCGGCGGTCGACCACGCCCGTGACGTCGGCGGCCCGCTCCGCCATGCCCTCGGGCCGGAAGTCGATGGCCATGGCGACCCTGGTGTGGCCTTCGTCGATCCGCCGGAAGGTCACCACCCCCTTCTGGTCCACCTCGCCGTCCACGGTCCGCCAGGCGATCCGCTCGTCGGGCTCCTGGTCGACGATCTCGGTGTCGAACTCCCGGGTGACGCCGCCGATGCTGGTGCGCCAGTGGTTGTGCCGGTCGTCCAGCTGGGTCACCGAGTCGACGCCCTCCATGAAGCGTGGGAACTCCTCGAACTGGGTCCACTGGTTGTAGGCGGTGTGCAGGGGCACGGCCACCTCCACGGACTCCTTCACCATGCTCATCCGGGCCTCCTCGTACGGTGCGGCCGGGGCCTTCCCGGCCGCCCGTGCGCCTGCCCGTCCGGTGCCGCCGCAACCCTCCCGGCGGCCCCTGCCCCGCTACGAGCCGCCCCGCTCGCCGGGCCCGGACCGCGACCGGTCGCCCTCGGCCAGGTGCCGGGCCACCGTGTCGAGGTCCGTGCCCAGCCGCTGGGCGGCCCCGACCAGCAGGCCCAGCGCGGCGTGCGGCGTCACCCCGAACCGCTCGGCGGTGATGCCGATGGCCAGGCCGGTGGCGTGCCGGCGGTCCAGCAGGTCGGCCACCGCCCTGGACAGCGCGTGGCGGTCGAGCGCGGCCGACGCCTGGAGGGCGAGCACCTCCACCAACCCGAGGGCCGGCGTGCCGGGCTCGACCGGCGTGCGCAGGTAGGCGCTGAACACCGTGCAGCCGTGCGGATGGGTGCGCAGGTGGGCGCCGACCACGGCCCGCACCCCGCAGCGCCGGGCCCGGTCGGCGAACCGGCCGGGCCGGCCCGGGTCCAGCGGGACCACGACCTGTCCCTCGCCCTGGCGGCGCAGCCGGGGCAGCGGGCCCGTCTCCGCCCCGCGCTGCGCGCGTTCGAGCGCCAGCAGGTACGACGGGTTCGCCGCGAAGGTCTCGACCGAGCCGTCGTCGTGCCAGGTGCTCACGGCGGCGCCCAGGCAGTCCGGGACGGTGACCCTGGTCAGCTGCACCACGTCCTGCAGGGTCGGCAGCGGAGCGGGCCGCAGCCGCTCCCGGGCCGCGAGCTCGCCGAGTTCGGCCAGCAGCGCCGCACGGGCCCGCTCCGTCACCGGCGCCCCGGCCGCCGCCCCACCGACGTCGCCCGGCCCCTGACGCCCCAGCAGCATGCGGGCCCGCGCGACCGCACGGACCGCGTCGGCCTCCCCGGTGTAGATGCCGATCGTGTAGCAGACGTCGCGCAGCCGCTGCCCGGCCTCCGGCGAGCTCGACGGGGTCAGGGCCTCGTACTCCGCGACCAGTCGGCCGAGGGCAGCGACATCCACCATGGGCATGAGCACCTCCGTTTGTTTACGGACAGTATGCGCCGATCACGCAGCGAGACCACGCCGTCGCCCGCTCAACGCCGGTGCGGACCAGGGACGGCCTGGACTCACCCGGTGCCGCCCTCCCGTCAGGACCTCGTGCCCGAAGCCGCCCTGCTGGACCTCGCCGGCCCCGACCGCACCGCGTACCCCCTGCCCGGCGCCACCGTGGTGCTCGGCGCCGCCGGCACCGTGATCCTCGCGGAGGCCGGTGACGACCCCGGGGCGGCCTGCGCGTGGAACCACGGCGAGTTCCGCCTGCGCGGCCCCGCACCCGGTCCCGTCAGCACGCGCTTCGGCATCGGCTGCACCTGTCGTCCGCCGGACGACCGTGACCTGCCCGTCCACCTGGCGGTGCGCCTTGGCCCGGGCCGCCTGCTTCACCTGGGCCTGATCCGGCGCGTCCTGGCCCACGGCAGCGGCTCGACGATGGACTCCTGCACCCTGTGGTTCGACCCGCCGCTGAGCGACGAGGTCCTCGCGCTGGTACGGCCGCCGGGCATCGGGCCGCTTCCCCGGCTCCCCGGCGTGGAGTGGCTCGATCACGTCGACACCGACCCCTGCCGCGCCCTGGAACTGTTCGTCACCGACTGGTACCCCACCGGCCCCGCTACCGAGCCCCCACCCGAGCCGCCGCGATCCGTACCCCCCGCCCTGCGCGCCTTCCACCGGCTCGCCGAGCTCCACCCCGGGCTGCTCGGTCGGCAGAACTTCCTTCGCCGGCCCGAGCACTACCGCGCCGTGGAGAGCGGCGACCGGCTCGTGATCGGCGACGAGAACCAGGGCTGCCGGCACTGGTCGATCCCCTGGGAGCCGGACGCCTCGGACACGGACCCCACGGTCTGGCACACCCTGGAGGAGGAGGCCCCGACCCCCGAGCCGGAACCCCTCAGCCGCTTCCTCCTGCACTTCGCCCTGTACGAGGCCCCGGTCGGCCCCTACATCGCCTGGGGCAGCGGCCCGACCGCCGAGGTGCTGCCCCGGATGGAGGGATTGCTGCACCGGGTGCCCCTGCGGTCGTTCCGCTCCCCGTCCATGCCCAGTGAGATCCACGTCGCCCCGGGCGTGATCGCCCACACCCCGGCGGCGTCGGTCCCCGAGGGCGGCTTTCACGTGACCGCCCGCCACCGCGGCCTGCTCCGCCCCCTCGCCGACATCGGCCTCACCTGGGGCCGGTTCGACGGCTGATCGCCACCGGGTTTGACGGGCCGGTGCCCGGCTAGCCGCCGGGGTATGGACACCACATCCCCGCACACCCAACGGTGGTCCCGCCGGCTGCGCCGGGCGCTGGACGCACCGCAGCACTGGCACGCCCTCGACGGCCCCGCCCAGCCGCTCGCCGAGGCGGTCGAGGCCCTCCCGCTCGGGCCGTACCGCGACGTCCTGCACGGCGTGTGGCTCGGCCACCCGCTCCACCCGGCGCTGGTCCAACTGCCGCTCGGCTGCTGGGTGTCCGCCGGTCTGCTGGACTTCCTCCCGGGCGGGCGCCGGTCCGCCGACACCCTGGTGACGGCCGGCCTGCTGGCCGCCGGGCCCACCGCGCTCAGCGGCTGGGTGGACTGGGCCCGGCTCGACCCGCCGCGCCGCCGCACCGGCCTGGTGCACGCGCTCTGCAACACCACCGGCGTGCTGCTGTACGGCGGCTCGCTGCTGGCCCGCTGCCGGGGCCACCGGGCCCACGGCCGGCTGCTCGGCCTGGCCGGGCTGACCGCCGTCTCGGCCGGCGCCGCACTCGGCGGGCACCTGTCCTACCGGCTGGCCGCCGGCCCGGACCGGACCGCCGCCGTGCCCCGGCTGGCGCCCGCCGACTGGATCGGCCTCGGCGCGGTGGAGGACTTCCCGCCCGGCAAGCCCGTCCGCGTCATGGCCGGCGAACTGGCCGTGGTCGTGGTCCGCGAGGGCGAGCGCTGCCACGTGCTGGCCGAACGCTGCGCCCACCTGTCCGGCCCGCTCTCCGAGGGCACCCTGGTGGAGGGCTGCCTGCAATGCCCGTGGCACGGCAGCCGGTTCCGGCTCCGGGACGGCGAGGTGGTGCACGGCCCGGCCACCGCGCCCCAGCCCGTCCTGGAGACCCGGGTCCTCTCCGGCCACCTGGAGGCCCGCCTCCCCGGAGCGGCCTGATCCGCCGGCACCGAGGCCGGTCGTCAACAGGCCCGCGGCGCCCTCACCGCTCCTCCCCCCGCCCGTCGGCGCAGGCCCGGAGCACCGCGAGGGCGACGGCCAGCGCCAGCGCCCAGCAGCCCGTGAGCCCCCACCGGAACGGGGCCGTCGACGCCCCCAGGCCCGCGGCCAGCAGGCCCAGCGACAGCAGGGCGAGCCCGAGGACGGCGCGCGGCCGCAGCCCGCGCACCAGGTCCCAGGCCCGGCCGCGCAGGCCGAGCCCCACGACGCGCAGCAGCGGGTCCCGCCGCGGCCGCCGTCCGGCGGTTCCGCGCCGCTCCACCCGCTGGTGTCCGTCCATGCCGTCCGCCTCCTCGCAGCGCCCACCCCCGTGGTCCGCCGCAGCGATTACCCCGGATGCCCGATCGCTAACGCCCGGCCCGCTGACGCCCCCGCTCACCCCCGCCCCCGCTCACCCCCGCCCCGGCCCCGCCCGCAGCCGGACGGCCAGCAGGCAGCTGTCGTCGTCGGGGTTGGGGCCGCCGAGGCGGGCGGCGATGTGGTCCAGGCACTCCGCCGGCGGGCGGCCGCCGCACTCCTCGGCCGCGCGCAGCAGCCGGTCCGGGCGGATGGTGCCGCCGTCGCGGCGGTTCAGCAGCCCGTCGGTCCAGAACAGCACGGTGTCCTCGACCGGCCGCAGCGGCAGCACGGTGTCGTGGCAGCGGGTCTCCGGCAGGGCCCCGAGGACGGTCCCGGTGGGGCCCTCGGCGAGGACGGCGGTCGTACCCCGCAGCACGGCGGGCGGCGAGTGCCCGGCCGCGCTCCAGGTGAGCGTCGCCGCCTCCGGGTCGAGCAGCCCGCACAGCACGCTGGCGATCCGGCTGCCGCCCTGGTGGCAGAGCATCGTGTTGAGCCGCTCGAGCATCTCCCCCGGCCCCAGGCCGGCGTAGCAGAGGCCGTGCAGCGCGTGCCGGAGTTCCGCCATGCCCACGGCGGCGGCCAGGCCGTGCCCGCTGACGTCGCCGACCGCGAGCAGGATCCGGCCGTCGGCGAGGCCGACCAGGTCGTACCAGTCGCCGCCGACCCTGGGGCGGTCCCCGGCGGGCAGGTAGCGGGCGGCGTGGTCGAGCACCGCGGCGTCCGGCTCGGGCTCGTGGGGGCCCGCCATCAGCGCGTTCTGCAGGGCCCGCACCGTACGGTGTTCGGCCCCGGCCCGGCGGCGCTGCTCGGCGAGCCGGGCCCGGGCGCCGGCCAGCGCCAGCTCGGTGCGGTGCCAGCGGGTGACGTCCTGCAGGACCCCTCGGATCACCCGCGGGCGGCCGCTCGCCGGGTCCCCGGCCGCCTCCGCGGTGACCCGCACCGTACGGGTGGCCTCGCCGGGCCGCCCGGCGTCGAACTCCAGCGCCGCCGTCCGCCGTCCGGCCAGCAGGCGGCGGAGGAACAGCCGGGCCGCCGGGCGGTCGGCGGGGTGCACGTGGGCCACCAGCTCGGTCGGCGTGACCGGCTCGGTCCGGTCGGGGTCGAGGCCGAGCAGCCGCAGGGCCTCCCCGGACAGCTCCGGCGGCGATCCGGGCGCCCATTCGAAGCTGCCCAGTCCGGCCAGCCGCTGCGCCCGGTGGAGCCGGGCCGCCCGCTCGGCGCCGTTCCCGGGGCGCCAGGTGAGCAGCAGGCCGTCCAGGAACGGCTCCGCCCGCAGGGTCAGGATCCGGTCCGGCCCGCCGCCGGTGAAGTCCTCCGTCCGTCCCTCGTACCCGGCGCCGGTCGTCGCGGCCGCCAGGATCCGCGCGAAGTCCCCGGTCGCCACCAGTCCGGGGTGGAGCTCGCTCAGCCGCCGCCCGTCCGCCGCACCGAGGCCGGCCGCGGCGTTGGCGTACCGGACCCGCAGGTCGGTGATCGCACCGCCGGGGGCGGCGCCGCGCACGGCCGAGAGCACCAGGACGGGGTCGAACACGGCGTCCAGCACGGCGCGGAACCAGTGCTCGCCGCCGGGCACCGCCGCCACCGGCGCGTCCTCGCCCGTGGCGCCGAAGCGCAGCAGGTGCCCGGCGACGAGCCCGGACAGCGCGTCCACGTACCGGGTCGCCGCGCGGGCCCGGACGGCCGGCACCTCCCAGCCGAGGCTCATCGCGCCGACGATCCGCTCGCCGGAACGCAGCGGTACGGCGCAGGCGCTGCGGCCGGGGACGATCCGCCCGCTGCCGGGTGAGCGGCCGCCGCGGTGGCCGCGCTCGAACTCCCAGACCAGGCTGCCGCCGTGGGCGGCGGCCACCAGCGGCACCCCGGTCTCCGGCGGGATGCGCTGCCACTGGCTGATCCGGCGGGGCTCCACGCCGTGGCTGCCGACCAGGAGCAGCGCGCCGTCCGGCTCCAGCCGGCCCAGCACCACGGCGACGACCCCGACCGGGGCCAGGGCCACCTGGTGCAGCAGCCGGGCCAGTTCCTCGGGCGTCTCGGCACTGGCCAGCGCCGAGGCCGCCAGGTGGTAGCGCGCGGCGAGGCCGGGCACCCCGCCGACCAATGCCCCCGCCGGCGGCCCGGGGACGGGCCCGGGGACAGGCCCGGGGACGGGCCCAGGAGCCGCGACGGGGACCGGACGGGGACCCGAGGCCACGTCCCCGGACACCCCGGCGTCCGCGACCGGGCGCTCGCCCTCGCCCTCGTCCTCCGCCACCGGGTCGGTAAGCGGGGCGGCGAGGCCGACCAGGCCGGCCGCGATGTCCACGAGCCGGCGGTTGGTGTCCTGCGACAGCTGGACGAGGTGGCCGAACGCCTCCTCCGGCGTGCAGCCCAGCCGTTCGGCGAGCATGCCCTTGGCCTGCTCGATGACACCCCGGGTGCGCATCGCCCGCCGCAGGCCCTCCGCCTCGGCGCGCAGCCGGTCGACGGCTTCCCGCAGCACCGACGCGTCGTCGGTCGCGGCGGGCTGCCCGGGGTCCCGGTCCTCAGGCACAGGCCGCCGCCGCATCCGGGTAGAGCGGCAGCACCGCGGCGACCCCGCTCAGCTCCACCAGGTCCCGCACCCTCGGCACGGCCCCGGCCAGCCGCAGGGCGCCCTGTTCCCGGCGCAGCCGCCGGGCGGCGCCGAGCAGGACGTTGAGGCCGGTGGAGTCCAGGAAGCCGACCGCCGTGAGGTCGACGACCACCCGGGTGGTGCCGGTGTCCGCGAGCGCGTCGAACAGGCGCCGCACCTCCCGGGCCGAGAAGTCGTCGAGGTCCCCGCTGAGCGGCACCACCGTCCACCCGTTGGCCACTGGAAAGTCCTTCATCCGGACCGCCCTCGCTGCCGGGCCCGGCCACCGCCCCCGCCGGGCTCTCCCTCCCTAGGCTAGGACTCGGCCGGGACCTCGGCGGACTCGTCGGTCCAGCCGGGGGCGTCCCGGTCCTCCAGTTCCTCCCGCAGCCAGGCCAGGGTGGCGCTGAGCAGCCGGGAGACGTGCATCTGGGAGACGCCGATCCGCTCGGCTATCCGGGACTGGGTGCACCCGTCCCAGAACCGCAGCTTGAGGACGGTCTGCTCGCGTTCGGGCAGCCGGGCCAGCAGCGGGCGGACGGCGATGCGGAAGTCGGCCAGTTCGATGCCGGGGTCGCAGCCGCCGAGGCGGTCGAGCAGGGCGCTGCCCGTCTCGTCGGTGTCCTGGTCGCGCAGCGCGTCCAGCGAGTTGGGGCGGTAGACCCGGCCCGCCATCAGCCCCTCGGCGGCCTGCTCGACGGTGATGTCCAGGTCCTCGGCGATCTCCTCGGGGTGCGGCAGCCGGCCGAGCTCCTGCTCCAGGCGGTCCGAGCCCCGGGCGACGGACAGGTAGAGCTCCTGCATGCTGCGCGGGACCCGCACCGGCCACGAGGTGTCGCGGAAGAACCGTTTGATCTCCCCGGTGATGGTCGGGATCGCGTACGTCACGAACTCGACGCCGCGCTGCGGGTCGTAGCCGTCGACGGCCTTGATCAGGCCGATCGTGCCGACCTGGAGGATGTCGTCCATGTCCTCGGCGCGGTGCCGGAAGCGGGCCGCGATGAAGCGCACCAGCGGCATGTTCAGCTCGATGATCGTGCCGCGGACGTAGCTGTAGGCGTGGGTCTCCCGGGCGAGCCCGGCCAGCCGGTCGAACAGCGCGTCGCTCAGTTCGCGGGCCTCGCACTTGCCCATCCGGCGCAGCTCGGCCGTCGTGGGCCTGGGCGGGAGGTCGGGCAGCAGGTCCACGGCCACGGCGGGGCCGCGGGTTTCCAGGTCCGGGGTTTCGAAATCGGGGGTTTCGGGATCAGGGGTTTCCAGGTCAGGGGTTTCCAGGTCAGGGGTTTCCAGGTCGGGGGACACGTGATCGCTCCTGGACATACGGGGTGACCGCCCGGCGACACGTGCGGACTCGCACGTCGTGCGTCGCGGGCCTCTTCCCCCAGGACCTGTGCCCGGCTTCTTCAAGCGCGGTCCCGGTGGCACCGTTCACGGTGCCGGAGCAGCCGGGTCGGTCACGGCCGCTGCATCAGGGGTTCTACCCCGGGATCCGGTTCCGAACCACCCGTACCAGGTGTTCCGCCGCGCCGGGTTCCGCCCGGCCCGCCGGACGCCGATCGGCCCGCCGAGCGGCCCGACGCCGCGCGGCGTCGGGCCGGTCGTCCCCGAGGCGGTCACCCGGCCGTCGGCCGCCGCGGCTCGACGTACTCGATCAGCTGCATCATGCCGCAGTCCTCGTGCCCGAGCTGGTGGCAGTGCAGGACGGTGCGGCCGGTGAAGTCCTCGTACTTGACCAGGAAGGTGACGCTGTCGCCCGGCCTGCCGCCGACCAGGTCGACGGTGTCCTGCCACACCGGCGGCTCGAGCCGCTCGCCGTTGCGGTGGGTGACCAGGACGTGGTTGGTGTGCAGGTGGAAGGGGTGGTGGAAGTCGGGCTGGGTGTCGTCGGTGCGCACGGTCCAGCGCTCGACGGTGCCGAGTTCCAGGGTGTGGTTGACGTAGTCGGGGTCGAACAGGCCGTAGGCCGGGTCCCGGGAGAGGTCGTCCCCGTCGTCGGCCGTCGTGGCGGCGGCCGGGGTCGGGTGGCTGCCGAGGATGCGGTAGGCGTTGGTGAACGGCCGGTCGAAGACACCCGGGTCCATGTGGAAGACCACCGTGCGGTCGCCGTCGGGGTTGGCGATGTCCTCCTCGTCGAGGAAGGGCATGCCCTGCGGCAGCGCGGTCGGCAGCCCCATCGGCGGGTCGACGGCCTCCCCCGCCACCTCGACCGTCATCAGCGGGACGGACACGCCCGCGGCCCGCAGTTCGTACGTCCCGGTCGCGCCGCCCCGCACCAGCACGTCGGCGCGGTTGCCGGGGGCCAGCAGCACGGTCTCGGCGGCGACCGGCGCGGCGAAGGTCACCCCGTCCTGGGCGATCCGGTACATCGTCAACCTCTCGTCTCCGTCGACCAGTTGAAGCGAAAGGTCGCTGAAGCCGAGCGCCCCCACCAGCCGCCAGCGCTGGACCTCGCCGGGGCGCAGCGCGAGGACGGGGTTGACCTCGCCGTTGACGGTGAAGACGGCCGGGGCGGCGCCCAGGGCGTCGCCGGTGGTGAACGCGGGGACCTTGCCGTCCCTGAGCCGGAGTTCGTTGACGCAGACGACGAGGTCGGCGGCGGCCGCGATCTCCGGCACCTCGTCGACGTCGCCCTCGACGACGAGGACCCCGGCCATCCCGCCGCTGATCTGCTCGGCGGTGGACCCGTGCGCGTGCGGGTGGTACCAGTAGGTGCCGGCCGGGTGGTCGGCCGGGATCTCGACGACGGTCAGGTACTCCGGCTCGGCGGCACCGGCCTCGACCTCCTCGGCCGTGCGCGGCGCGAACTCGCGCAGGACGTTGTCGGCGATCCCGGACGGGGAGACGTGCAGGCCGTGGGTGTGCAGGTTGAAGGTGTTCGGGTGGTGCGGGCGGTTGTGCCCGCCGGTGTGCGGCGGGTTCGGCGGCAGGCCGTTGACCAGGGTCAGCCGCAGGGTGTCGCCGCCGCGCACCCGCAGGGTCGGCCCGGGGATGGCCCCGTCGAAGGTGCGCGTGGTGACCGTGCCGTAGCCCGGGACGTGGGTCTCGGTGAACCGGACGTCGAGCCTGCGGTCGAGCACCGCCCTCGGACCGCCGGCGGCCGGCCGCGCGCTCCAGGTGTCCGGCTGCGGGAAGGCGGTCGCCGCCAGCGCGGGCCGGGCGAGGAGCCCGTCGGAGGCCGCCACCAGGACGGCGGCCACGGGGAGGGCCTTGAGCACCGATCGACGACTGATTTCGGCATTTTGTCTCATAGTCGGGCAATTTAGGTCGACTTTCGGACACCTGAGGTCAGGCACACCGCGCACCGGCCGGGGGTTCGGCCTTCCGGGTCCTCCCCGCCTTCCCCGCCTTTCGGATCTTCCGGATCTTCCGGACCGCGCTAGGAACGCTCCGGGTGGGTCAGGTTGGCCCCGTCGCGGGGGTCGAAGACGTGGATGCGCGCCGTGTCCACCCACAGCTCCAGCGGGCCGCCCTCGACGGCCCGGGTGGCGGGGTTCAGCCGGGCGACCACCCGGTGCTCCCGCATGCCGGTGTCGGCCCGGCCGGAGTCGGCCGCGAGTTCGGCGAGTTCCTCGGTCGCCACCGGCCCGCCCTCCTGCGTGACGTGCACGTAGACGTCCGAGCCGACCGACTCCCGGACCTCGACGATCGCGGTGACGGTGACCCCGCCGGCGTGCCCCTCGGACAGGGCGGCGTCCTCGAAGTCCTCCGGACGGATGCCGACGATCAGTTCGCGCGGCGCCCGCGCCCGCTCCAGGGCGCGCCGGGTGCGGTCGTCCAGCGGCAGGTCGCCCAGCGAGGTGCGCAGGGCGCCCTGCTCCAGGGCCGCGCCGAGGAAGTTCATCCCGGGCGAGCCGATGAACCCGGCGACGAAGAGGTTCACCGGCTCGTCGTACAGCTGCTGCGGCGAGCCGACCTGCTGGACGACGCCGGAGCGCATCACCACCACCCGGTCGCCGAGCGTCATCGCCTCCACCTGGTCGTGGGTGACGTAGACGGTGGTGGTCCCCAGGCGGCGCTGCAGGGCGGCGATCTGGGTGCGCATCTGCACCCGGAGCTTGGCGTCCAGGTTGGACAGCGGCTCGTCCATCAGGAAGGCCTTGGGGTCGCGGACGATCGCCCGGCCCATCGCGACCCGCTGGCGCTGCCCGCCGGAGAGGTGGGAGGGCCTGCGGTCCAGGTGCCGGGTGAGGTCCAGGATCCGGGCGGCCTCCTCGACCTTGGCGGCGATGGTCGGCTTGTCCACCTTGGCCAGGCGCAGCGCGAAGCCCATGTTGTCGCGCACGGTCATGTGCGGGTAGAGCGCGTAGCTCTGGAAGACCATCGCGATGTCGCGGTCCTTGGGCGCGCGGTCGTTGACCACCTCCCCGGCGATCCGCAGGGTGCCCTCGGTGATGTCCTCCAGCCCGGCGATCATGTTGAGCGTGGTGGACTTGCCGCAGCCGGACGGGCCGACCAGGATCACGAACTCGCCGTCGGCGACGGTGAGGTTGACGTCGTGGACGGCGAGGGCGCCGTCCGGGTAGCGCTTGGTGATGCCGTCGAGCACGATCTCGGCCACGATCCGCCTTCCCGGTCCGCCCGGTGCGGGCGGACTCGACCTGTAGAACCCGAACCCGCCGCGGGGCTCACCCCTTGACCGCGCCGGCGGTGAGCCCGGCGACGATGCGGCGCTGGAACAGCAGCACGAAGAGCACGATCGGAATCGTGATGACCACGGCGGCGGCCGCGATCGAGCCGGTCGGCTGCTCGAACTGGGAGCTCCCGGTGAAGAAGGCGATCGCGGCCGGGACCGTCCGGGCCGAGGTGGTGGAGGTCAGCGAGATCGCGAACAGGAAGTCGTTCCAGCAGAAGATGAAGACCAGGATGCCGGTGGTGAACACGCCCGGCGCCGCCAGCGGCGCGATGACCAGCCGGAACGCCTGCCACGGCGTGGCGCCGTCCACCTTGGCCGCCTTCTCCAGGTCCCAGGGGATCTCCCGGAAGAACGCCGAGAGGGTGTAGATCGCCAGCGGCAGCGAGAAGGTCATGTACGGGATGACCAGCCCGGCCCAGGTGTCGAACAGGCCGAGCACCCGCTCGATGTCGAACAGCGGCGAGACCAGCGAGATCGGCGGGAACATCGCGATCAGCAGGGACACCCCGATCAGCAGCCGCTTGCCGGGGAAGCGCAGCCGGGCCACCGCGTACGCGGCCATGGTGCCGAGCACGACGGCGACGGTGGTGGCGATCACCGCGATGCCGATCGAGTTGACCAGGGCGCGGGTGAACTCCGAGGTCTGGAAGATGCCGCGGTAGTTGGCCAGGGTCCACCGGCGGGGCACGAAGTCGCCGTCGGCGAGGGTGCTCGGGTCCTTGAAGGAGAGTGCCACGATCCACCACACCGGGAAGAGCGCGTAGAGCACCACCACCAGGTCGGCGACGGCCCAGCCGGCCACCGTACGGGCGTGCCGGGCGCTCATCGCCGCTCCGGTTCCGCGCCGGGCGCGGCGGTGCCGAACAGCTTGACGAAGACCAGCGCGATGAGCGCCACGCAGCCGAAGATCAGCACCGAGACCGCCGAGCCGATGCCCAGGTTGAGCGCGGTGAACAGGTTGTCGTAGCCGAGGATCGACACCGAGCCGGTGCCGTTGGAGCCGCTGGTCAGCACGTAGATGTTGTCGAAGATCCGGAACGCGTCCAGGGTGCGGAAGAGCAGCGCCACCAGGATCGCCGGCTTCATCAGCGGCAGGATCACCAGCCGCAGCCGCTGCCCGGGGCCCGCGCCGTCCACCATCGCCGCCCGGAGCGTCTCCTCCGGGACGAGGGCCAGGCCGGCGAGCAGCAGCAGCGCCATGAACGGGGTGGTCTTCCACACCTCCGCGAGGACGATCAGCCCGACGGCCGGCCACTGCTCGGTGAGCGGGGCGCTGCCCTCCGGCAGCAGGGCGGCCAGGTAGCCGGTGCCCGGCGTCCAGGCGTACTGCCAGGAGTAGGCCGCGACCACCGTGACGATCCCGTACGGCACCAGCACCGCGGTGCGCACGGTGCCGCGCCCGAGGACCGTACGGTGCATCACCAGCGCGAGCGCCAGGCCGAGCACCAGTTCGGCGGCCACCGACGCCACGGTGATCAGCACCGTGACGCCGAGCGCCTGCCACCACACCGGCGAGGTCAGCACCGCGCCGTAGTTGGCGAGGCCGACCCAGTGCGCCTGCTCGGGGAAGCGCAGGTCGTAGCGCTGCAGGGAGAGGTAGACGGCGTAGCCGACCGGATAGGCGGTGACGGCCAGCATCACGGTCACCGCGGGGGCGCACAGCAGCAGGCCCAGCCGGCGCTCCTGGCGGGCGCCGCTCGACGGCCGGGCGGGTTCCGGCCCGGCCGAGGCGGCGGCGGTCTCGGTGGACGGTGTCACGGGATCAGCCCCTTCGAACCGAGGGCGTCCCGGATCTGCCCGCGGAGGTCGGCCACGTCCTGCTCCGGGTGGATGCCGGCGGGCGGGGAGAGGGTGTGCGAGACGGCGATGGAGACGTTCTGGTAGGCCGGGGTCTGCGGGCGCACGCTGGCGGAGTCGAGGGCGGCCAGCACGTCGGCGGCGAACGGGTAGCTGGCGGTGAGCTCGGCCGTCCCGTACAGGCTGCGCAGCGAGGGCGGCAGGCCGCCCAGCAGCGCGTTGGTGAGCTGGTTGTCCCGGTCGCGCAGGCAGAGGGTGGCCTCGGCGGCGAGGTCGGGGTGCCGGCTGTAGGCGCCCACCGCGAGGTCGATCCCGCCGATCGTGACGCTGGCGGGGCGGCCGGCGCTCACCGCGGGGTACGGGGCCCAGCGGAAGTGCGGGAACAGCTCCGGCCGGTTGGCCTTCATCGAGGGGTAGACGAAGGGGTAGTTGAGTTCGAAGGCGGCCGTGCCGGACTCCATGGCGAGCCGGTTCTGGTCCTCCATCTGGTTCGGCAGCGAGGGGTCGGCGGCCACCGAGTCCGCCAGGTCGCGCATCACCCCGGCGGCCGTGACGGCGGGTTCCCCGAGCGCGGGCCCCTGCGCGTCGGGGGTGAGCACCGAGCCGCCCGCGCTGGTGACCAGCGTGTTGAACCAGACCGTCAGCCCCTCGTACTGGGCTCCCTGGATCTCCACCAGGTGCGGCTTGCCCTCGCGGGCCAGCTCGCGCGCCCGGTCGAGCATCTCCGCCCAGGTGCCGGGCGGGGTCGGCACCAGGTCGTCGCGGTACCAGAGCAGCTGGGTGTTGGAGTTGTACGGCACCGCGTACAGCCGGTCCCGCCAGGTCGCGGTCCGCACCGCCGCGGCGAGGGTGTCGGCGGTGGCCCGCTCGCGCATCGTCCCCGTCCACTCGCGGATCCAGCCGGCCTCGGCGAACTCGGCGGGCCAGGTGACGTCCAGGCCGAGGATGTCCACGTCGGCGTCGTGCGCCGCCATCCGGCGCACCAGCTGCTGGCGCTGGCCGTCGGCGCCCCGGGGCAGCTTGTTGTAGCGGATCGCGTAGCGGCCGCCGGACTGCCGCCCGCAGCGGTCGGCGGCCTGCTGGAGGGCGCCCGAGTCGTCCGGGAAGTTGTACCAGTTCAGGGTCACCGGGCCGGCGCTGCCGCCGCCCGCGCACCCCGCCAGGGCGGAGGCGAGCACGGCCAGTGCGGCGGCGGCGCGCGCCCACCGCGAGCGGACAGCGGGAACCCTCGGCATCGTTCTCCCGGGCCGGGACGGACGGTCCGGCCGACCCTAGCCCGGCACCCCGGCCGCACCCGGGCGTGCCGCGCCGCCGCCCGGCCGACCAGCCGGACGGCCGAACCGGGTGCCCGGAGGCACCTGGCCGCCGGTGCCGGACTTCCGGGAGGCATCGGGCCTCCGGAGGCGCCGGCCGGGGCCCGCGCGGATACTGGGCTCCGGCTGCTGGGGGCCGTACCCGGAACTGAGGAGCACGCCGTGACCGGACCCGTCGTCGTCGGATTCGACGGCTCACCCGAGAGCCTGGCCGCCGCCGCGTGGGCCGCCCGCGAGGCGCCGCGGCCTGCGCCTGGACGTCCTCCAGGCCTGGCCCCGGCCCAAGCACCTGGCGCCCGGGAGCCGACCGGGCGACCGCTCCGCGCTGGCGCAACTCGCCGAGCGGGAGGGCGAGTTGCGCACCCTCGCGCCGGAGGTGGCGGTGGCCGCCTCGTCCGTGGCCGCCGATCCCGTCGAGGCGCTGGAGGCGGCCGCGCGGGACGCCGCCGTGCTGGTGCTCGGCTCGCGCGGGCTGGGCACGCTGCGCGGCTTCCTGGTCGGCTCGGTGAGCCAGGAGGTGCTGCGGCGGGCGGACTGCCCGGTGGTGCTGGTCCGGGCCGAGGGGGACGGCCCGGCGGGGGACGAACCGGCCGGGTCGGAGGTGACGGTCGGCCTGGACCTGGCGCACCCGGCGGACGCGGTGCTGGCCTTCGCCTTCGAGGCCGCCGCGCTCCGCGAGGCGCCGCTGCGCGTGGTGCACGTCTGGTCCCCGCCGGCCGGCAGCGAGCACATGTCCTACGGCGCGATCGGCGGGCTGGAGCGCGAGGTGTCCGCCGAGGAGCACGGCGGGCTGGCACAGGCCCTGGACCCCTGGCGGGCCCGGCACCCCGAGGTGACGGTGACCGCCGAGCTGGTCCGCGGCAAGGCCGCCGTCGCCCTGGTGGACGCCGCCGCGCCGGCCCGGCTGCTGGTGGTCGGCCGCCGGACCCGGCGGCTGCCGCTGCGCCACCACCACCTCGGCCCGGTGGCGCACGCCGCGATCCACCACGTGCACTGCCCGGTCGCGGTCGTCCCGTACGGCTGACCGCGCGGCGGCCGCGCTACAGTCCGGTCCCATGAGTGAGTCCGTACGCCCGCCCTTCGGGAACTTCGCCACCGCCGTGCCCGCGCTGGAGGTGGTCGCGGACCTCGCCACGCCCGTCGCCGACGCGCTGAAGGACTGGGAGGCGCCCGGGGCCGCCGCCTCGGTGCTCCACGTGGACAGCGACCCGGAGCTGGCGGACACCGCCGTGTTCTGCGCCGCCTACGACGTGCCGCCGGAGCTGTCCGCGAACTGCGTCGTGGTCGCCGCCAAGCGCGCCGGGGAGGTGACCCTGGCCGCGTGCCTGGCCCTCGCGACCACCCGGGTGGACGTCAACAAGGCGGTCCGCACCCACCTGGGCGCCCGCAAGGCGTCCTTCGCGCCGATGGACACCGCGGTCGAGCTGACCGGCATGGAGTACGGCGGCATCACCCCCGTCGGCCTGCCCGGCGGCTGGCCGCTGCTGATCGACGAGGCGGTGGCCGCGGCACCGTACGTCCTGGTCGGCAGCGGCCGGCGCCGCGGCAAGCTCATCCTCCCCGGCTGGGCCCTGGCCCGGCTCCCGGGCGCCCAGGTCCTCCCCGGCCTGGCCGTCTGACCGGTTCACCGGCCGGAGCCGTCCGCCTGACGCCCGGCCGACGGCCGGGTGGGTCAGCCCAGGAGCTTCGCCAGCACCCGGTCGAGTGCGCGGATGTCCTCCGGGGGCAGGGCGAGCAGGGCGTCCGGCGGGGTGGTGAGGATCCCGGTGGCAAGGGCGGCCTTCGCCTCGCCCTCCTCGGTGAGGTGGACCAGCTTGGAGCGCCGGTCGGCCGGGTTGGTGAGGCGTTCGGCCAAGCCGCGCCGCACCAGGTCGTCCACGATGACGCTGGTGTACGGCGGGTCGGCGGTCAGCCGCTCGGCCAGCTCCCGCAGGGTGATCGGGCCGGCGGCGAGCCGGCGCAGCGCCCTGACCCGGCTGAAGCTCATGCCGAGGGCGTCGGCGACGGTCTTGCGGCGGTTGTAGCGCTCCAGCACGAGCGCGTTCATCCCCTGCCAGACCCGGGCCGCCGTTCCGGCGTCGGCCTCGTCCCCCTGCGGGTGCCCACCGGCGTCAAGGCGCTCCATCAGGCGTCCACCGTCTCCTTCGTCTCCCTGGTTCCCTCGGCCGCGTCCTCGGCGGCGAGCCGCCGCGCCGTGCGCTCGGCCGTCGCCCGGGCCCACCGGCCGGAAGTGAGCGTACCGGTGACCAGCACCGCGGCCCCGCAGCCGGCGATGATCCACCACGCCGTCCGGGCCGCCCCGGCGAAGGCCGCCGGGTCCCCCTGGGCGGCCCCGGCCATCACGGCACCGGTCACCGCGACGCCCAGCGACTGGCCGACCTGCCGGCTCGTGGAGGCCACCGCGGCCGCCACCCCGGCCTGCGCGCGGGGCATCCCGGAGACGGCGGTGTTGGTGATGGGCGCGTTGACCACGCCGAAGCCGGTGCCGAAGAGCAGGAAGGCGACGACCAGCAGGGCCGTCGGCACGTGCGCGGAGTAGCCGACCGCCTGGAGCACGGCGCTCGCCGTCAGCGTCGTCCCGGCCACCAGCAGCGGCGTGCGCGGCCCCCGGGAGGCCACCATCCGGCCGGACAGCGGCGCGGTGAGCAGCGACATGACGGCCATCGGCAGCATGAACAGCCCGGCGTGCAGCGGGTCGAGGCCGCGGACGTCCTGGAGGTACAGGGAGCTGAGGAACAGGAAGCCGCCGAGGCCGGCGAAGGCGGCGACCGCGATCACGGTCGCGCCCGAGAACGGCGCGGAGCGGAAGAACCGCAGGTCGATCAGCGGGTCGGTGCGCCGGGGCTCGTACCACAGCAGGCCGAGCAGCGCGCCGAGCGCCGCCGCCGTGCAGCCGAGCACCACGGGCGAGGTCCAGCCGCGCTCCGGCGACTCGATGATCGCGTAGGTGAGGGCGGCGAGCAGCACGACGACCAGCAGCTGGCCGAGCGGGTCCACCCGGCGGGTGCGGGCCGCCCGCGACTCCGGCACGTACAGGGTGGTGAGGACGAGCGCCGCCAGGCCGATCGGGACGTTGATCCAGAAGATCGCCCGCCAGCCGGCCGACTCCACCAGCGCGCCGCCGATGATCGGCCCGGCGGCCATGCTGAGGCCCACCACGCCGCTCCAGACGCCGATCGCGCGGGCGCGCTGCCGGGCGTCGGTGAAGGTGTTGCTGATGATCGACATGGCGACGGGGTTCAGCATCGATCCGCCGACCGCCTGGAGCATCCGCGCGGCGATCAGCCAGCCGAGTCCGGGGGCCAGGCTGCACAGCAGGGAGGCCGCGGTGAACACCACCAGCCCGATCCGGAACACCCGGCGGCGGCCGATCCGGTCGGCGGTCGAGCCGGCGAGCATCAGCAGGCTCGCCAGCACCAGGGTGTAGGCGTCGACGGTCCACTGCAGCCCGGACACCGAGGTGTCCAGATCGCGCCGGATGGCGGGCAGGGCCACGTTCATGATGGTGATGTCGAGGCTGACGATCAGCAGGCTCATGCAGCAGATGGCGAGGACGAGCCAGGGCCGCGGTCGAGCGGCATCGGGCATGACGAACGCTCCAGCGATTAGTTGTGTTGGTGTAATCATTGTGAGCATATAACTAACTCGGACGGCCGCTCCACCCCAGCCGGTCGCGCCCTCGGCGGCCCGGAAAACGCGAAGGCCGCGCCCCACCGATCTCCTCGGCGGGGCGCGGCCGTGCGGGACCGCTCGGGTCAGGCCTTCTTGACCACGCTGGACTTGAGCTGCATGGCGCCGAAGCCCTCGATGCGGCAGTCGATGTCGTGCCCGTCGACACCGTCCACCAGGCGGATGTTGCGCACCTTGGTGCCGGCCTTGATGCCGGAGGCGCTGCCCTTGACCTTGAGCGCCTTGACCACCGTCACGGTGTCGCCGTCGCTCAGCACGTTGCCGACGGCGTCCTTGATCACGCGCTCGCCGGCCGGCGCTCCGGCCTGGTCGGCACCGCCGGGCACCCACTCGTGGCCGCACTCGGGGCAGACCATGAGGGCGTTCATCTCATAGGTGTACTCGCTGGAGCACTGCGGGCACGGGGGAAGGTTGTCGCTCATGGGTTCAGGATATCCAGGGTGTTCGAAGGGATCCGCGGGACGAGTGCGGAGGTCGGCGGGGTGCCGGCCCCGGCCGGTGCCGGTCAGCCGGCGGTGCCGCCGGCGCCGGTGGCCGTGAGGTCGTGGTCGGCGGCGGCGTCCCCGTCGCGCAGGTGCGCACGGGCGTGGGCGATGGCCTCGGGCGTGCCGGCGAAGACGTGTCCGTCGGCGCGCAGCCGGTCGAGCACGCCCAGGGCGTCCAGCGGGCGGTGGTGCTCGTCCCTGATGCCGGAGACCAGCACCAGGGTGCCGCGCCGCCGGAGTTCGGTGATGGCGTCGCCGAGGACGGTGGCGCCGCTGGCGTCGATCGCACTGACCCGCGACATCCGCAGGATCGCGACCTTGACCTCGGCGGACCGGGTGAGTTCGAGCAGGAAGCGGTGCGCGGCGGCGAACAGCAGCGGCCCGTCGATCCGGTACGCCACGATGTGCTCGGCGAGCAGCGCCTGCTCCTCCACGTGGTGGTCGGACCGGGGCGCGGGCACCTCCCGGCCCGGGGCCGGGGCGAGGTCGGCGAGCAGCGGGACCTGCTCGACCCGGGCCGCCCGGGCGACGGCGGCGAGCGCCAGGACGCCGGAGGCCAGCATGCCGATCACCACGGCGGTGACCAGGTCGAAGGCCAGGGTGGCGGCCGCGGTCAGGGCCAGGACGGCGGCCTCGCCGCGCCCGGTGCGGGCCAGCGCCCGCAGCGAGCCGACCTGGACCATCCGGACGGCGGTGGCGATCAGCACCCCGGCCAGGGCCGCCAGCGGGATCCCCGCGACCAGCGGCGCGGCGGCGAAGACGATCACCGCGAGCACCGCGGCGTGCACCAGGGCGGCGAGCCGGGAGGCGGCGCCGGAGCGCACGTTGACGGCGGTGCGGGCGATCGCGCCGGTCGCGGCGACGCCGCCGAACAGCGGGGCCGCCAGGTTGGCCAGGCCCTGGCCGAACAGTTCGCGGTCGCTGTCGTGCCGCTCGGAGACGCTCATCGCATCGGCGGCCGTCGCGGACATCAGCGACTCCAGCGCGGCCAGCGCGGCGACCGCGAACGCGGAGGGCAGCAGCGCGGGGACGGCAGAGAGGTCGAGGAAGCCCAGCGAGGGCGCCGGCAGGCCCGCGGGCAGATGGCCGATGGTGGCCACCGGCAGGCCGACGGCCTTGGCGGTGACGGTCGCGGCGACGACGGCTATCAGCGAGAACGGCAGCGCGGGCCGCAGCCGTACGCCGACCAGCATCACGGCCGCGACCGCGAGCGCCACCCCGACGGACGCCCAGTGCGGCGCGGCGGCGAACTCGCGCACCGCCCGGGCCGCGACCACGGCCGGGTTGTCGCCCTCGGGCTTGTCGACCCCGAGCGCGCCGGGCACCTGCTGGAGGGCGATCACCCCGGCGATGCCGACGGTGAAGCCCTCCACCACGGGCACCGGCACGTACGCCATCCAGCGCCCGGCCCGGAGCAGGGCGAGGACCACCAGGACCACGCCGGCCAGCAGGCCGACGGTGAGCACGCCGTCGGTGCCGTAGCGGGCGACGATCGGGACCAGGACGACGGTCATGGCGCCGGTCGGGCCGGACACCTGGAGGTTGGAGCCGCCGAAGACGGCGGCCAGCGCTCCGGCGACGACGGCGGTGGCCAGTCCGGCCTCGGCGCCCGCGCCGGAGGAGATGCCGAAGCCCAGGGCCAGCGGCAGCGCCACGATCGCGACCGTGAGGCCGGCCAGCAGGTCCTTGCGCGGGGAGCGGCCCATGGTGGCGAGGATCTCGCGGGTGGGCAGGACCGCCCGCACCCGTTCGCCGATGACGGTGGCGAGGCTCATGCCGTGCCCACTCCCAACCGGCCGGCGGCCGGCCGCTGCTCGCCGATTGCCGCGGTCACGACCGCCCCTTCCTGCGTCCGGCGGCGGCGCCCTGACGCGCCTCGTACCGGTCCAACGGCACGCCAGCATGTATGAACTTGAAGAATTTTTCAAATCACTCGTTTCGCATGTGATGGATTCCGACAGTAGTGATCTCCTGCACCTCGCTGGCCAAGGCCCAGCTGATCCAGCCCGTCGAGGTGGACGACGCGATGGCCACCGTCATCAAGCAGCAGTTCGCGCTGGCCATCAGCG
>NZ_JBEXJK010000117.1:0-20840 GCF_040609095.1 Kitasatospora sp. NPDC004799 | reverse complement strand
GGCGGCGGCCGGGGCCGGGGCCGGGGCCGCCGGGGGCTGCGGGGCGGGCGGCAGGACCGGCGGCGGCGCGTCGAGGTAGCCGGTGACCGGGTCGACGGTCGGCTCCTCGACGGCGGGCGCAGCGGGCGCCGCAGCGGCGGGGGCCTCCGGCGCGGGCACCTTGGTGAAGGCGACGGTGGGCTTGTGCCCGCCCTCGGCCGGGACGCCCCCGGCCGCAACGCCCTCGGCCGGAACGGCGTCGACGGGCGGTTCCTCGACGACGGGCACGGTGCCCTCGGCAACCGCGGCCTCCGGCTCCGGCACCCGCCGGAAGGCCATGGTCGGCTTGTGCCCGCCCTGAGCGGGGCCCTCGGAAGCGGACTCGGCCGCCCCCAGGCCTGCGGGCTGCTCCCCCTGCGGCCCGGTGGGCCCAACCTCGCGCTCGGTGCTCACGGACGACCTCCATAGCTGGCAGAACCAAGGACCATAGTTTTTCGCACTGTCGATTCGTTTGCCGTAAGGACCCCTCTGAAGAACTCATAAGAATCCTTAGCCGGCACCGACACCGGCACCGACACCCGCACCGGAACGGCACCGGAACGGCACCGAACCGGGCACCGGAACCGGTACCGACGGCCGAGGCTCCCCTCCCCCGCCGGGCGTCCCGCGATGCGGGCCGCACGCCCTCGGCCTTGGGCGTTCGCCCCGGTGCCGGTTAGCCTGTCGCTCCAAACTGACACGCGGGAGCTTGGACCCACCAGGCTGAGAGTGCGCATGTCGACCGTACGCCACACGGGTGACGTCCGGTCGAGGGGGCGCTGACCGCCGGAACCTGTCCGGGTAATGCCGGCGTAGGGAGTATCGGCCATGCCGCCTGCTTCGCCATCCTCTTCGTCCTCTTCTCCGGGCGCGACCGCCGTCCTGGAGCGCCCCGACCACGTCGAGGCGCCCCTGGTCCTGGACACCGAGCCGCCGCGCACGCTGCGCTTCCGGGACCACTTCGCGCTCTGGATGAACCTGGGCGTCAGCCTGATCGGCTTCTCCACCGCCGCCACCGTGCTCGGCGCCCCCGGCAGCGAGCTGTCGCTGGCCGCCGCGGTGACCGCGATCACCGTCGGCACGGCGGTCGGCACCGCGATGCTCGGCGTGGCCGCCCTGATCGGCGCCCGCACCGGCGCCCCCGCGATGGCGAACCTGCGCGGGCTGTTCGGCACCCGGCTGTCGTACCTGCCGACGGTGCTGAACATCGTGCAGTGCGTCGGCTGGGGCGTGTTCGAGCTGCTGACCATCTCGGCGGGCGCCCAGACCGTCGCGCACACCACCGGCTACCGCTGGCTGTTCGTCCTGCTCGCGGGCGCGCTGACCACCGCGCTGACCATCTGGCCGCTGGGCTCGATCGCGGTGCTGCGCCGCTTCGTGGCCGGGGCGGTCGCGGTGGCGATGGTGTACTTCACCGTCCAGCTGGGCCGCCAGGGCGTGCCGGACCCGGGCGCGGGCAACTGGCACGGCTTCCTGGGCGCCACCGACGCGATGATCGCGGTGTCGGTCTCCTTCGTGCCGCTGGCCGCCGACTACACCCGGCACTCGCGCACCCCGCGCTCGGCGTTCTGGGGCAGCTTCTCCGGCTACACGATCGCCCAGGTCTGGTGCTACGTGCTCGGCCTGATGGCACTGCTGCAGTCGGACGGCGACCCGAACCGGATCTTCGACTCCTTCCTCGGGGTCTGGGCCGGCTGGCTGTTCCTGCTGGTGCTGGTGCTGCGCGAGACCGACCAGTCCTTCGCCAACGTGTACTCGACCGCGATGTCGGTGCAGAACCTGCTGCCGAGGGTGGACCGCCGGGTGCTCTCCGGGGCGATCGGCGCGCTGACCACCGTGCTGGCGCTGCAGATCGACGAGTTCACCGACACCTACTACGGCTTCCTCGGCCTGATCGGCTCGGTGTTCGTGCCGCTGCTGGCGGTGCTCGCGGTGGACTACTTCCTCGGCGCCGGCCGGCGCGGCTGGGACCTCTCCGCCGACGCGCCGTCCCGCTGGCTGATGCTGCTGCCGTGGGCGCTGGGCTTCGCGGTCTACCAGTTCATCGCACCGACCAAGGTGGCCGGCTGGTGGACGGACTTCTGGACCTCCGCCCAGGAGGCGCTGCACTTCACCCCGCAGGAGTGGACCTCGGCCTCGCTGTTCGCCTTCCTGGTGCCGGCGCTGGTCACCTGGGCGCTCACCCCGCTCGGCCGCCGCGCCGTCCGGGCCTAGGAACCCGAACCGGACCCGAACCGGACCCGGAACCCGAACCGACGACGCGCGGACGAAGACGGCCCCACAGGTTGGCACCGTCTTCGTCCGCGCTTCACCTGCGCCACCTATCGTTGGGCCTGTGACCAGCCCAGACCTGTCCTCGACCCCGGCCCGCACCGTGCCGCACGTCCAGGTGATCGCCCACCGCGGTTCCTCCCACGCCCTGCCCGAGCACACCCTCGCGGCCTACCGGCGCGCGCTCGACGAGGGCGCGGACGCGCTGGAGTGCGACGTCCGGGTCACCGCGGACGGCGCGCTGGTCTGCGTGCACGACCGCCGGATCGGCCGGGTCTCCAACGGCCGGGGCACCGTCTCGGCCATGACCCTCGCCGAGCTGGAGGCGTACGACTTCGGCGCCTGGAAGACCGGCCGCCCCAGCACCGACCCGGAGCTGCGCGGCGTGCTGCGGCTGGAGCGGCTGCTGGAGCTGGTGGTGGAGTGCGGCCGCCCGGTGGACCTGGCGATCGAGACCAAGCACCCGGTGCGCTTCCGCGGCCGGGTGGAGGCCGAGCTGCTGCGGACGCTGGAGCGGTTCAAGATCGGCGCGACCCGGGACGGCGACCGCCCGTCCGCCCGGATCATGAGCTTCTCCTCAATCGCGCTGAGCCGGGTGGCCGCCGCCGCACCGCAGTACCGGCGGGTCTTCCTGTTCGAGCGGACCCTGCCGCTGCTCGGACGGCTGCGCCCCGGCTCGCCGCTGCCGGGCGGGGCGCGGATCGCCGGCCCGGGCATCGAGCTGGTGCGGGCCCGCCCGCAGCTGGTGACCCGGCTGCGCGAGCTGGGCCACGAGGTGCACGTCTGGACGGTGGACGAGCCCGCCGACGTCGAGCTCTGCCTGGAGCTCGGGGTGTCCGCGATCATCACCAACCGGCCCGCGGAGGTGCTGGCGCAGCTCGGCCGGTGATCCGCCGACGCACCGATCGCCGTACCCCGGAGATCCGATCACTCTGGTCGGCAGTCAAACCTTCCTCGCGCGAAATTGCCGGAATTCTCGCACCCGGGCGACGGAGGGTGAGCGTGGAATGACCTGAGGTCGACCGTCGGTCGTCGCACTCGAAATGGGCGCGCGGGATCGTCCGGTGCTCGTTTCCGACGCATTACCAAGGGGCATCTCTCCCTCGGCATACGCTGAAGGAGGTCCGGGGGTGGCGTTGATGGTGGCGCGTGAAGTGCCGACTTCATCGACCATGGCAGTGCCGCACGGCCCAGCGAGTGTCGGGGTCGCACGGCGCCGGCTGCGTCGAGATCTGGGTGACCGGCAGATACCGGAACCGGTCATCGATGATGCTGTTCTGATCCTCTCCGAGCTGTTGAGCAACGCCTGTCGGTACGCCCGCCCGCTCGGCCCGCTGCCGGCCCTGGGCCGCAGCGCCCGGGCCGAGGTGCTCGGGCAGGTGCTGGTCGGCGTCCCGTCCGGGCCGCACTCCGCGCAGGGCGGCCGGCAGCCCGCCGAGGGCCCGGAGGAGCCGGACGGCGGGGTGCTGGTCCGCTGGCAGATGCACGCCGACGGGGTGCTCACCCTGGAGGTCACGGACGGCGGGGCGGCCACCCGGCCGCTTCCCGCGAGTCCCTCGCTGACCTCGCGCGGCGGCCGCGGCCTGAGCATCGTCGACCAACTGGCCAGTGACTGGGGCGTGCGCGACGCCCCCGGCGAGGTCACGGTCTGGGCGGCGCTGCCCGCCCGGGCCCGGCACGCCCGGCGCACCGGGGGCGATGCCCGTAGCGCGTGAGCCGGGCTCGGGGAATGTGTCGTTAGGCTTCCCGGGAACACAGGACCACCGTTCCCGGGAGAGCCGCAGCATGGGCAAGAAGGCCGCCAAGAAGGCGCCGCAGCGCCAGTCCACCCCCGCCGTCACGGGCGAGATCCCCGTGGTCGGGGCCCGCGAGGACTGCCCCTGCGGCTCGGGCCGCCGGTACAAGGCGTGTCACGGCCGGGAGGCCTCGCACGCGGTGCAGGAGCTGGTGCACCGCCCGTTCGAGGGCCTGCCGGGCGAGGCCGACTGGGTGGCGCTGCGCGAGCTGGTGCCCGCCGCCACGGTGCCGCTGACGCTGGCCGCCGGGGTGGCCGAGGGCGCGACCGGTGACGTCCCGTCGGTGACCCTGGCCACCGTGCTGCCGCTGGCCTGGCCGGCCCTGCGCCGCGAGGACGGCTCGATCCTGCTCGGCCTGCAGACCCAGTCCGGCTCCGGCGACCTCAGCCGCGACCTCGCGGACGCCCTGGAGCTGGCCCTGGCCACCGAGCCGGGCAGCCCGGTGCCGGCCCGCCGGACCGTCCCGGGCGGGCGCCGCCTGCAGGACCTGCTGGACACCACCGCCGCGTTCACGCCCACCGTGCACACCGGCTTCGAGTTCTGGCTGGAGGACGCCGAGGCCGCCACCGGTGAGGTCGCCGCCTCCCTGGAGCGTGCCAACGCCTCGGCCATCCCGACCGAGAAGCTCACCGGCGTGGACTCCGCCTACTGGTGCGGCACCCCGGACAAGAACCACCTGCGCTGGGTGATGACCGTGCCCGAGGAGCGGCTGCTGGACGCGCTGGCCCGGCTGAACGCGGCCGGCGAGGCCTCGCTCGGCGCGGACACCCGCCTGGTCGGCTCCTTCCGCGCGCACGGCCTGACCGTCCCGGTGTGGGACCTGCCGCTCGCGATGACCGCCGCCGACTGCGAGAAGCCGGCCGCCGAGTTCGCCGAGCGGCTCGCCGCGGTGCTCGCCGACGGGACCCCGCTGACCGCCGAAGAGCGGCGCGCCCGCGCGAACCTGGTGAACCGTCAGGTCACCTTGAACTAAAGCGCGCGGGATCCGCGTGATACGCGTCACATTGTCGCGGTGAACGCGCAATTTCCGGGCGTGGAGGGCGTCTTGGAAATTGGCGCGAGCGCGGATCCTTGTTACTGTCTAAAGAGTCCGGCCGCTGGTGCATCCCCCGTCGCCAGCGGTCGGATCTTTTGTTTTTCCGGGGCGCCTCGACGAAGGCCCTGGCGAAGACCCCCGCGGAGCGCCTCGAAGCGCCGCGGAGCGCCTCGGAGCGCCGACAACGGCAGCCCCGACACCTCCGCCCGGCCCCGGCGGTCCTCAGTAGGCCGAGCGTCCGCTGTCCAGCCGGACCGTCGCCTCCACCAACTCCCCCAGCAGCGGCCCGACCTGCGGCAGCCAGACCCCGCCGCCGACGCCCGGTCGCGGCGCCATCACCCAGCGCACCCTCCCGGCCGCGCCGCCCGGCGGCAGCGGCAGGAAGCCGCCCGCCCCGTGGTAGCGCAACGAGCCGGGGACCCAGGGGAGTTGGGCGAGCATCTCGCCGAGCACGTCCAGCGAGTACGGGGCCACCAGCAGCGCGTAGCGGCCCGGCATCGCCAGCACCGGCCCGAGCGGCAGCCGCAGCGCGCCCAGGTAGACCAGCGCGCGGGCGCCGGCCGCCGCGGGCAGGCTGACCGCCGAGACCGTGGAGCCGGTGGCGGCCAGCACCGGCGCGTCCGGGCTCTGCCGCTCCCACCACCAGCGCACCATCCGGGCGTCCGTGGTGGCGGCCAGCAGCGAGGGGTCGTGCGGGTGCGCGCCGGGGACGGTGCAGTCCAGGTCGCCGCAGGAGCAGCGGCCGTCGCGCAGCACGGCGCCCGGCACCACGGGCCAGCGGTGGTCGACGGCGGCCGCCAGGGCCGCGGCCAGCCGGGCGGAACGCTCCTCCGGCCGGCCCTTCGGGTTCTCACGCATGGCGCTCGTTCCTTTCCCTGACCGCTCGGTTCGCTCCGGCTCCGCCGGCGTCCGTCGGGATCCTCCGCGCGGGCCCGCCGCGGCGGGGCCCCGGGCGGCGCGAGGCGGGGCGCGGGGCGGCGGGACGGGCGGCGCGGCTACGACGTGGAGCAGGTGTGGAGCACGACATGAAAGGGCCGAGCACCGGCACAGCCCTTGGAACGAGAATCCCGTACGCGACCGGATGGACGCCGCCCGGGCGCGCTTGGTTCCACCGTACGAGTGAGAGAGTTCCGGCCAGCGCGGCTCGCGGGCGGCACGGACATACGATCCGGACGGCCGCCCGGTCCGTCCTCCCGGTTCTGCCCGTTCGCGGCCCGCTCCATGCCTCCGGCCGGGCCGGCGCGTGCACGGACCCCGCGCGCCCCCGACCGGGCGCGATCGGCGGGGAACCGGCAACCGCGTCGTCCTGGATCTGGACATGCCCCGAATGGCCTGTGTAGAAGTGGTGGCATTGCTGTCGATCAATGACGAGTAGTAGCGAATCGAGGCGAAACACGCCCTTTGGCCGTGCTCGCTCCACATTGGCCGTACCTGGGGGTTTCGCATGGCACGTAGCACCGCGTCAGGAGTGACGGCATGAACGAGTCCCACCCGTCGGCGGCCCTCCCGCCGGCGACGACCGCCGAGCCGGGCGAACCCGGCTGCGCCGGCGGGCTCACCGTCCTCGACCTGCCGGACCTGCCCGGCCCGGTCGGCACCCTGGACGGCACGGCGGACGGCCGTACGACGCCGTCCGGCGCGGTGCAGGACCGTTTGGCCGGACGCCTGTCCGATATCACCACCCTGCACGAGCACACCGAGCGGCTCGCCCGCGCCCGCGGGCTGGACGCCACCCTGGACACCGTGCTGGCCTCCGGCGCCGCGCTGCTCGGCGCCCGGCGCGGCGTGCTGGTCACCAGGCGGCCCGGCGGCGGGCCCGGACAGCCGGTCGGCTTCGGCCTCGACCGCGCCAGCCTCGGCGCCCTGGAGACCGTCCCGACCGAGCAGAGCATGCTGGCCCGGCTGCTGCGCGACCGGGACCGCCCCGCGCAGCTGCACTCCCGGGACCTCGCCGGGGACCCGGCCACCGGCGCCCGGATGCGCGAACTCGCCGTCCACCTCGGCCTCGGCGGCGCCTACGGCCTGCCGCTGGCCACCGCCGAGGACGGCCCGCTCGCCGCCGCCCTCTGGTTCTACGACGAGCCCGCCGAACCGACCGCGTGCCGGCGCGAACTGGCCCGCCACTACTGCGAGATCGCCGCCCCGCTGCTCGCCAAGCAGCTGGAGGCCGACCGGATCGCGCGCACCACCGAGGCGCTGCGCCGCGGCCTGCTGCCGGACCGGCTCCCCCAGGCCGCCGGGCTGCGGCTGGCCGCCCGGCTCGTCCCGGCCGGCCTGGAGCGCTCCTGCGGCAGCGACTGGTACGACGCGATCCCGCTGCCGGACGGCACCATCGGCCTCACCGTCGGCTCCGTCTCCGGCGACGGCCCGGGCGCGGGCCCCGGCTCCGCCCCCGGCGCGGCCGCCGCGATGGGCCGGGTCCGGGCGGCGCTGCGGGCGTACGCGGTGCTGGAGGGCGAGGACCCGGTCTCCGTCCTGGGGGACCTGGAGCTGCTGCTCAAGACCACCGAGCCGGCCCGCACCGCCACCGCCGTCTACGCCTGGGTCGAGCCCGAGGAGCGCCGGATCACCCTGGCCGGCGCCGGGCACTGCCCGCCCGTCCTGGTCGGCCGGCACGGCGCCGAGTTCGTGGAGACCTCGCTCTCCGCCCCGCTCGGCATGCTGGCCTGCTGGGAGGCCCCCGGGGTGGAGTTCACCGCCGAGCGCGGCGACACCCTGCTGCTGTACACCGAGGGCCTGGCCCGCCGCTGCGGCCCGACCCTGCACGCCGGGCAGGCCAACCTGCGCCGGGCCGCCGCCGACGCCCCGCGCGACGTGCGGATCGACCCGGACCGGCTCTGCGCCCACCTGCTGGCCGTCTGCCCGGACCCGGACTCCGCGGGCACGGCCACCGACGACCTGATGCTGCTGGCGGCCCGCTTCGAGTAATCGAGAAGCTGTTCGAACCCTGGGTGTCCCCCCGGCCGAAGGCTGGGGGAAACCGGGCGGCCGGGCGTCCGTACCATGGACGCACGGCCGCCCGCGCGTGTCGCGATCCGACACCTCCCCCGAGGGGCGGCGGTACCACCCCAAGGAGGCGTTGCACGTGACCGAGGACCGCACCCCCGCGGTGGCCGAGAACCCCGAGGCCGAGGGCGGCGAGGAGCCCGAGCAGTTCAAGGGCCGCAAGAACGGTCTCTACGGTGAGATCTCCGACGAGCTGGCCGCCTCGATGAAGTCCGGCTGGGCCGACACCGAGCTGCACGGGCTCGCCCCCGTCGCCCAGGCCCCGTACGCGGCCGAGCGCCGCGCCGCGCTGTCCGCCGCCTTCCCCGGCGAGCGCCTGGTCGTCCCGGCCGGCAACCTGCGGGTCCGCTCCAACGACACCGACTACGCGTTCCGCGCCTCCAGCGAGTACGTCCACCTCACCGGTGACCGGACCGAGGACGCGGTGCTGGTCGGCGAGCCGACCGGCGCGGCCGGCCACGAGTTCACGCTCTACCTGCTGCCCCGCTCCGACCGCGAGAACGGCGAGTTCTGGCTGGACGGCTACGGCGAGCTGTGGGTCGGCCGCCGGTACAGCCTGAGCGAGCAGGAGCAGCTGCTCGGCCTGCCCGCCCGGGACGTGCGCAAGGCCGCCGAGGAGCTGGCCGCGAAGGCCGCCGACGGCGCCGTGCCGACCCGGATCGTCCGCGGCTACGACGCCGGCCTGGAGGCCGCGCTCGCCGACGCCCTGGACGAGGACAAGGACGCCGGGTTCAAGGAGTTCCTGAGCGGCCTGCGGCTGGTCAAGGACGAGTGGGAGATCGGCGAGCTGCGCGCCGCCTGCGACGCCACCGTCAAGGGCTTCACCGACGTGGTCCGCGAGCTGGGCCAGGCCGTCGCCACCTCGGAGCGCTGGATCGAGGGCACCTTCTGGCGCCGCGCCCGGGTCGAGGGCAACGACGTCGGCTACGGCACCATCGCCGCGGCCGGCCCGCACGCCACCACCCTGCACTGGGTGCGCAACGACGGCGACGTGCGCCCGGGCGAGCTGCTGCTGCTGGACGCCGGCGTGGAGACCAGCACGCTCTACACCGCCGACGTCACCCGCAGCCTGCCGATCAACGGCCGGTTCACCGAGCTGCAGCGCCGGATCTACGACGCGGTCTACGACGCCCAGGAGGCCGGCATCGCCGCGGTGAAGCCCGGCGCCCGGTTCCGCGACTTCCACGAGGCCTCGCAGCGCGTCCTCGCCGAGCGGCTGCTCGCCTGGGGCCTGCTGGACGCCTCGGTGTACGACGTCGAGAAGGTCCTGGAGCTCGGCCTCCAGCGCCGCTGGACCCTGCACGGCACCGGCCACATGCTCGGCCTGGACGTCCACGACTGCGCCCACTCGCGCCGCGAGGAGCACGTCGACGCGCTGCTGGTGCCCGGCATGGTGCTGACCGTCGAGCCCGGCCTGTACTTCCAGCAGGACGACCTGACCGTGCCGGAGGAGTACCGCGGCATCGGCGTCCGGATCGAGGACGACATCCTGGTCACCGCCGACGGCAACGAGAACCTCTCGGCCGGCCTGCCCCGCAGCGCCGAGGACGTCGAGGCCTGGATGGCCTCGCTCGCCTGAGCCGCCGCGCACCGGACACGGTGAAGGGCCCGGCCTCCCGAGCAGTGGGAGGCCGGGCCCTTCGGCTCTGGTGCGGGGAGCGTCACCGGCGGCCCTGGGGGTCGAAGGGGTTCCAGCGGGCGGCCTGGTGGCCGTTCGCCTGGGCGCCCACCTCGACCTCCACGGGGTACTGCGGGGCCTTCTTCATGGCGATCCGGAAGGCGTACTCGACCGAGTCGCCCCAGCGGTTGACCTCCAGCCCGGTCGGGGCGACGGCGGTCAGCCCGTCGCAGTCCTCGCGCAGCTCGACCGGCTTCCACACGCCGCCGGCCATGACCTCCAGCGTGACGTCCTCCGGGGTCAGCCACCCGGCGCTCGACACGCCCACCACGGGGTGCAGGTCCGCGGTGCCCCGCGGCGCCTCGACCACGAAGCCGAACCCGGCGGGGGTCGTCCCGACCTCGAGGCTCGACGTCGTCACGCCGGTCACCTCCGGGCCCTGGTGGTCGACGACCGAGGCGTTCAGCACGGCCTTGGCCATGCCCTGGTAGTCCGCGGAGTTCGGCACCGGCGCGTCCGCCTCGATCGCGATCCGCCCCGGACGGTTGGCCGTGGACAGCCGCATCCGGTACTCGATGGTCCGGCTCTCACCGGCGGCCAGCGTGAAGGCCCCGTCGTTCCGGTTGATCACGTAGTCCATCCCGGAGCCCTGGCTGAGGTGGTCCAGCTGCTTCCAGCCCGAGGCGTCCTTGCGCTCCAGGGTGCCCTCCGCGCTCCCGAACACCCGTGCGCAGGGGGCGCCCGCGTACTGCTGGGTCGCCACCACCGGGGCCACGCTGCGGGTGCCGGCGGCGTCGTTGTTCTTCCAGGTGACGGAGAAGGAGACCAGGTCGTTCAGCTCGATCTGCCCGCCCTCCTTCAGGCCGTCGAAGGTGATGCCGATGCCGCTGCCACCGGACGTGGCGGGGGCGGGCTTCGGCGCCGCGGGCTTGGCCGCCGGCTTGGCCGCGGCCTTCGCGGCGGCCTTGACCTCGGTCTTGACGTCGGTCTTGGCGACCGCGGCCGCGGGGGCCGCCGGGGCCGCCGGAGCGGGGGTGCCGGCGGCCGGCGCGGCCTCGGTGGTCGGCGCGGCCGGGGCGGGGGCGGTCGGGACGGCACCCGCGCCGGGGGTGGCCGAAGAGGTGACGGTCGGAGCGGAGGCGGCGACGGAGGCCCCGCCGTTCGTCGGGCCGCAGGCGGCGACACCGACGGCGGCGACGACGGCCAGCGGGACAATCTTCGCAATACGGGCGATAACGGACGCGTTCATGTGACAGTCCCCCCAAGGACACGTAGTGATGGTGATGGTGATCGGAAGAACGGGCGCCTGATGTCGCGCCCCGAGGAGCCGGCCCGAGCCCCCCCGGCTCCGCCGGCTCGCTCTCCCCGCCTCTCACCCTGATAGACGTCCATCCCGCCGGGGGGTTGCAGGCGGGTTCGAAATATTTTCCGCGGTCTTCTCCCGACCTTCCCCCGGAACGCCGAAAGGCGCCGTGACCAGGGGAAACCCCGGTCACGGCGCCTCGACGGCCCGCTTGGGACGGCTACTTCACGACCGCCACCGGGACGGTCGCCTCGGCCAGGACGGTCAGCGGCGCGGCCCCGGTGTACGGCATCGTCGCCTGGACGGCCACCGGCATCGTCCCGGGCCCGTCCACCGGGTCCAGCGACATCCGGTACGTCACCTTCTTGGACTCGCCCGGCGCGAGCGCGAACCAGGCCTCCTCGTCCACCCTCGCGTAGTCCATGCCGCCGCCCATCGAGAGCGGGATCTCCCGCCAGGTGCCGCGGTCCTGGCGCTCCAGCTTGCCCCTGTTCATCAGGAGCACCTCGCTCGGCGGCGTCCCGGCGTACTCCTTCGTGTAGACCAGCGGCTGGACCTTGTCGAAGGCCTTCTGGCCGGTGTTCCGGTACGTCACCGTGAACGTCACCGGGGTGCCGTCGGTGGACACCTTCTGCCCGGCGCCGATGCCGCCGTCGACGGTGACGGCGATGTCCTTCCCGCTCGGCACGGTCGAGCTCGGCGGCTTGTGGCCGCTGACGTCCAGGCTGCCGACGATCGACGTCAGGCCCGCCTGGTAGTCGCTCTTCAGCCCGTTCGCCACCACGAAGACCTGGTCCGAACCCAGGCCCCAGATCTGGGCGGTGAAGGTGTCCCCGGGCTTGCAGGTGACGTTCCACTGGGTCTTGTCGACCTGCTTGCCGGCCACGGTGGGCTTGGTCCGCACGGGCGCGCCGATCGCGTTGTACCCGCTGTCGGGGACGTACGGCCGGCCCCAGACCGGGCAGTTCGGCTGGTGGCCCCAGCCGTCGGAGGCGTTGAGGTCGTTCATCGTCGGCCAGGCGCCGCCGAGGTCGGTCTCGTCCGGGGTGTTGTAGACCACGACCAGCACGCCGTACGGCTCGCACTTCGCCGCCGCCCAGCCCTGCTGCGGCTCCGTCGGCGCGCCCGGGCTCAGGACGCAGACCCGGTCCGCCGCGACCGGCACGGCCTTCCAGCCCGCCGGGACCTTGAACCTGACGCCCCGCAGGGCGGACGAACTCGCCGCGCCGGTCGGCTGGTTGGCGGTGGAGGAGCTGGCGGACGGGGTGCCCTCGGCGAGCGGCGCCCCGGTCTCGGCCTCGCCGGTGGGGGTGCCCGGGTCGGTGGGGGCGGCCGTCGGGCTGGGCTCGCCGGTCGGCTCGGGCGTCGGGCTCGGCGCGGCGGTCAGGGTGGCGGCCGGGGGCGGCACCTCGTGCTGGGCGACCGGCTCGCCGTGGAAGGTGAGCACGCCGAGCGCCATGGCGGCGGCCAGGCCGAGCGGCACGGTGACGGCGTACACCGGGCGCAGCCGGCGGATCCGGTTCTTCGGGGGAGCGGGCGGGCGCAGGCCGGTCGCCGTGACGAGGGAGGCCCGGGCCGTCATCGCCTCGCGGAGCAGCCGTTCCGTCGGGGTCTCGGCCGGCCCGTCGCCGTCGCCGCCGGTGCGGCGGGGGAGCTTGTCGGTCATCGAACCTTCTCCAGGTGCTTTTCCAAGGCGTCCAGTGCGCGGCTGGCGGTGGACTTCACGGCACCCCGGGACAGCCCCAGGGTCTCGGCTATCTGCGCCTCCGACATGTCGGACCAGTAGCGCAGCACCAGCACCTCGCGCTGGCGGGGGGTCAACTCCTGTAGGGCCACCAGCACCCGGCGGTGCTCGTCGTTGAGCACCGCGTGGTCCTCGGCGGACGGGGCGTCGGCCACGTGCGGCGGCACGTACTCGCGGGCGGTCTTCCGGCGGCGCAGCATCGAGCGGGCGCCGTTGACCACCGAGGTGCGCAGGTAGCCGAGCGCGTTGTCGAGGTCGTCCAGCTCCTCGCCGTGGCGCTGGTAGAGCTGGGTGAAGGCCTCCTGGACGACGTCCTCGGCCAGGTCCTGGTGGTCGACCAGCAGGACGGCCATCCGGACCAGGCCGAGTCGGTGGGCGTGGTACAGGTCGGTCAGGGTGGGCCGGTCCTCGGCCGGCTTGCGGCCGCCGCGCAGCAGCCGGAAGCCGGAGCGGCGCTGCTTCGCCTCCTGCTCGGTGGCGGCAGCGGCGAGCGGCTCGCCGGCCTCCTGCGCACCGAACAGCGCGGTGACCACACCTCGGATGGAGAAACCGCGCCCCCCTGCGGGCACGGTGGTCGGCCCGATGGCCATGGACATGTGCGAATCCGCTTTCCCCCGGGACGGTGACGGCTGCCGGCCGTTCCGTCAGGTCACCTGATCAAGATCGTGATCGGGGGGATCATTCCAGCCGCGCTCTGCCGGGTTCCCTCCGCCCCCGTACCAGAGGACGTGTGGCGGAGGTGAAGGTTGCAGGCGGGTTCGAAGAAATTTCCGGTCCGGCCGGGACGGCTACACTCACCGGCATTCCGCCACCCGTGAGCAGGGGGTTCGCATGGCCGAGCAGAACGTCGACGGCCCGGTCGGAGCCGGAACCGGTACGGCCGCGGCCGTCGGCACCGCCGTCCGGGCACGGCCGGTGGCCGTCACCATCGGCCGGCGTCCGGAGCCCGTGCACGACGTCGCGGTGTACGCCTTCCCGGGCATGGCGCCGTTCGAACTCGGCGTGGTGGTCGAGGTGTTCGGGCTGGCGCGGCCCGAGCTGGCCGGCCTGCTGGCGGCGCCCTGGTACGGGCTGAAGGTGTGCGCCGACCGGCCCGGAACGGAACTGGACGCGGTGGGCGGCTTCGCGCTGACCGCCCGGCACGGGCTGGACGAGCTGGCCGCCGCCGACACCGTGGTCGTCCCCGGGGTGCCGAACGCGTTCGGCGGCGACGTCTCCGCGGCCCTGGTCGAGGCGCTGCGCACCGCGCACGGGCGCGGCGCCCGGATCGTGTCGATCTGCTCGGGCGCCTTCGCGCTGGCCGCCGCCGGGCTGCTGGACGGCCGGGAGGCGACCACCCACTGGCGGTACGCCGAGCTGCTCCAGCAGCGGTACCCGGCGGTGCGGGTCAACCCGGACGTGCTCTACGTGGACAACGGCGACGTGCTGACCAGTGCGGGCAGCGCGGCCGGCATCGACCTCTGCCTGCACCTGGTCCGCCGGGACCACGGCGCCAAGGTGGCCAACACGGTGGCCCGCCGGTTCGTGGTGGCACCGCACCGGGACGGCGGGCAGGCCCAGTTCATCGAGGCGGCGGTCCGCCCGGTCGAGGAGGAGGACGACGGGATCGCCCGCAGCATGCAGTGGGCGCTGGACCACCTGTCGGCCCCGCTGACCGTCTCCCAACTGGCCGCCGCCGCCCGGATGTCGGACCGCTCCTACCTGCGGCACTTCACCGCCCGCACCGGGACCAGCCCGATGCGCTGGGTGGTCACCCAGCGCGTCGCGGCCAGTCTGGCGCTGCTGGAGTCGCCGGAGGGGACGGTGGAGGAGATCGCCGCGGCGGTCGGCTTCGAGAGCGCCGCGACGTTCCGCCACCACTTCGGCCGGGTGATGCGCACCTCCCCGACCGCCTACCGGCGCTCCTTCGGGCGCGGGGTGGCCTGAGCGCGCCCCTCGTCCCCGTCGCGCTTCCGCGCGTTACTTCCCCTCGCCCTTCCCCTCGCGCTTTCCCTCGCGCCGGTCCGCGTTGGCGACGATGGCGTCGTGGAGCCACCGGGCCAGGCCAGGCGCGATCTTCTCGTAGGTGTCGGTCCAGCGCTGGTCGTCGACGTACAGGCAGGCCAGCCCGCGGTGGATGGTGTAGGTGCAGTCGTAGAAGTTCTGGCAGATGTGCTGCCGGTGCTCCTCGGCGAGGTCCGTGGCCACCGTGCCGTCGGCGGGCTCGCCGGCCGCGACCGCCGCGGCCAGGCGCTCGTTGAGCGCGGTCATCTCGGCCTGGATGCGCTGCCAGTCCGCCTTGGAGTAGCCGCCGGTGCGGCGCTGCGACTCGGCCCAGGCCTCGGTGTCGCCCCAGCGCTGCTCGGCCTCCTGCTCCCACCCCTCCTGGTACTCCTCGCCGAAGATCTCGAACTTCTCCTCCGGGGTCAGCTGAATGCCCATTCTCCGTGCCTCCATGGCGTGTTCGACGGCTGAGGCGAGTTCCTGGAGGTGACTGATCCGGTCGGTGAGCAGCCGGTGCTGCCGCCGGAGGTGTTCGGTCGGGCTGACCGAACCGTCGTCCAGGATCGCCGCGATCTCCTCCAGGGGGAACCCGAGTTCGCGGTAGAAGAGGATCTGCTGCAGCCGGTCGAGATCGGTGTCCGCGTACCGGCGGTAGCCGGACCGGGTACGGCCGGCCGGGGACAGCAGACCGATCTCGTCGTAGTGGTGCAGGGTGCGGACGGTCACCTTGGCGATCTTCGCCACGGCACCGACCGAGTAGCCCTCACTGGTCATCGGAGTTCCTCCCTGGTGCTGACCACCACCCTCGGCTCTCACGTCGCGTGAGGGTCAAGCGGTGAACGGGGGCGGGGGCGGGGGCGGGGACGGTCGCAGGAACGGAGACAGGGGCAGGCGCGGACCGGCCTCAGGCCCGGGCGCCGGCCAGCGCCCGCTCGCGCCGCCGACCGCCCCGGCGGCCACCGCCGGCGCCCTGGGCGCCCGGGGAGTCCGAGGAGCCGGGTGTGCCGGGGGCACCGGGGGCGCCCGGCCGCCGCCGGCGGGACCGCTGGGTGGGCCAGAGCAGCACGTACGCGGCGGAGACCACCACGAAGAGCAGCCGGACGAAGCCGCGGGCCGCGTCGGACGGCAGGAGCAGCGTGCCGCCGTACAGCGCGACCAGCGCGATCCAGCTCCACCACGGGACGAGCCGCTTCTGCCCGACCGCGTCCCAGAGCAGGGTGCCGAGCAGGATCGAGGCCGTGTAGTAGGTGTAGACGCTCGGGTCGAGCAGGATGCGGGCGTCCGCGCCCAGCAGCACCACGGCCGGCCAGCGGCCGCGCCAGACGGCGGCGCAGCCGAGCCCGATGCCGAGCGCGAACTGGGTCGGGCGGTCCCACCAGGGGGTGGCCGGGTCGGTGACCCCGAACCAGCGCAGCGCGGAGGCGGGCTGGTTCGGGATGGTGAACTTGGCGGCCGCCATGGTGTCCAGGTTGCCCAGGTAGAACGGCAGCCAGGCGATCGCCACCAGGGCGCAGAACCAGAGCGCGGTGCGCAGCCAGGCGGGCCGGGGCAGCGCCAGGATCAGCGGGGCGAAGGCGATCGCCCAGGGCTTGGAGTCCACCGCCAGCGCCAGCAGGACCGCGACCTGAACGGGTTTGCCGCGGGCCAGGGCGTGCGCGGCGAGGGTGGTGAAGAACAGCGCGAGGACGTCGTCCAGGTGCGCGAAGCGGACCGAGACCTCGACCCACATCGGGATGAACGCCAGCCCGGCGATCAGCAGCCGCTGCTGGAGCCGTCGGTGGTTGGTCCCGGTGCCGAGGTAGTACAGGGCCGCGGTGCGGCCGACCACGACCAGCATCACCAGGCCCAGCCCGGCGCTCACCGCCTCGGCGATCAGCTCGCCGGTGTGCGGGGCGAACGGGGCGGTGAGCCGGGCCGCGGCCAGGCTGACCGGGCCGATCTGGAGCTCCGGGTGGCGGGCGTAGAGCGACAGGCCGCCGTCGGACTGGCCGCTGAAGAGCAGCTGCTCGCCCTGGCGCAGGTAGTGCCAAGAGAAGCCGCCGCTGGGCTCGACCAGGAGGAACCAGAGCACCGTCCAGGCGGTCAGCAGGACGTGGTGCCGCCGCAGCGGCAGTCCGGCGATCCGCCCGGTCGCCGCCTCGTAGTCGGTGGTGGCCCGCGCCGTGCGTGCTGTCCGCACCTGTCCTCTCCCCGCCGTTCCGCCCCCTCCGGCCGGACATCCTATGGGACGGAGGAGAACGGCCCGCGCCGCCCGCGGATCCGTCCGGCGGGACGGTGCGGGCGGCACGGGGGTGCTCCGGGGACGCGCTCCGCGACGAGCGCGCCTCACGGTCGGCGTGCTGCGGGCGGCGCGCTGCGGGTCAGCCCTGCTGGGCGGACTTGCGGCGGCGCAGCACCACGAGGGTGCCGACACCGGCCACCAGGACGGCGCCGCCGGTGGCCGCGATGGCGGTGGTGTTGTCACCGCCACCGGTCTGGGCCAGCGCCTTGTCGTTGCCGTCCGCGGCGGCCTTGGCCTTGTCCACGGCGGCCGGGGTCAGCGGCGGCGGGGTGATGACCGGGGGCTCCACCGGGAAGTCGATCGGGCCCGAGGTGTCGCCGCTGCTCTCGCCCGGGGCCGGGGCGGTGGCCGAGCCTGAGGGCTCGCCGGTGGCCGGGGTGGTCGGCTGCTCGGTGGGCTTCTCGGTGGGCTTCTCGGTGGGCTTCTCGGTCGGAGTCCCGGTGGGCGTCCCGGTCGGCTTCTCCGTCGGCGTGGCCGTCGTGGTGGCGGTCGCGGTGGCCGACGGGGAGCCGCTCGCGGTCGGGCTGGGCTTGCCCGTCTGGGTCGGCGTCGGGCTGGGCTTGCCGGTCTGCGAGGAGGTGGGCTTCGGGGTCGGCTTGCCGCCGGCCGCCTTGATGACGAAGCCGACGCCGCCCTCACAGCTGAGGTGGCCGTTGTCGACCGGCTGGTGGCCGGCGTCGTCCAGTTCAGCGGCGAAAACGACCGGGACGACGCCGGCCCGGCCGAGCGGGGAGCCGTCGGTGAAGGACGCCCGGACCTTGATCGGGACGTTCTTGCCGCGGTTCACCCCGAGCAGGTCGTCCGCGACCGGGTTGCCGCTCGCGTCGAGGGTGCCGAGCATCAGCAGGACGGAGTCGTTCTTCTCCCCGCTCTTGTCGGGGGCGACCACCGCGGTCTGCCACTCGCCGCCGGGGAGCCGGTACTGGACCTTGAGGTCCTTGGCCTGGAGCGAGCCCGCCTTGTTCTTGAACTTGAGCAGCGGGATGAAGACGAAGTCGTGCTTCGTCCGGTTGTCGACCTTGAAGGTGAAGTCGCGGGCGTCACCGCCGGCGACGAAGCTGCCGGGCACGCCGTTCAGCGAGAGGTCGAGGCTCGCGCGCGACGCCTTGTCGGCCGGCGACGCGGCGGCGGACGGGGTGCCGGTGATGCCGACGGCCATGGCGCCCTGGGCGCCGGCCAGCACGAGCGAGGACGCGAGCGCGGCGGCTCCGGCAAGGGCAAGACTGCGACGTATGGACAAGGGAGACCTCACGGAAGTGTCCGGGCGAGGCCCGGGGCGCGAGGGGGCGGCCGCAGACGCCGCGTACCCCCCGCGAAGCTGAAAGTGCGACGGAGAGTACCGAACGACCGGACCGGTCCGGAAGGCGGGTGGCAGGCTGCGCCCCGGACGCGGGCGAGGCCTGTCCGAATCGCCCAACTCTGGCCACCTATACGGCTTTCGCTCCGCCCCGAAGACGACCTGCAGAGGGTGACGGGTACACGTCCGGATAGAGCGGCGGTCCGGCGCGCGGCGGCCCCCGGTGGATCAGTCCGCGAAGAAGGACTTGGCCGCGATCAGCGCCCGCTCGTCGGCCAGCACGTCGCCCGGGCGGGTGCCGTTGCCGAGCAGCACCCCGCCCCAGCGCATTCCCATGTACTCGGCGGTCAGCCGGAGGGTGCCGATCAGCGGCTCGGCCTTGTCGTCCTCGGTGGCGAGGGCGGTGACGCCCCAGACGGTGCCGCCGCGCATCCCCGCGCGGAAGTCCACCCCGGGCACCCGGAACCAGGCCGACCAGTGGTCGAGGTAGAGCTTGGCGCTGGTCGGCAGCGAGTACCAGTACAGCGGCGCGACGAACACCAGGTCGGTGGCGGCCAGGGTGGCGTCCAGCAGCGTCCGCTCGTGGCCGACCGGCTCGGGGTAGCGGCCGTCGCCGGTGTGCCGCAGGTCCCGGAAAGGCGGCAGCGGGTGCTCGTCCAGCCGCAGCCAGCGCTGCTCGGCGCCGGCCGGCAGGCTCGACTCGGCGGCCAGCCGGGCCAGGCGGGCCGAGTTGCCGTCGGTGCGCGCGCTGGCGTCGAGGAACAGGAAGCGGCGCGGCGCCTCGGCACCGCTCGACTGATCGACCATCAGGACTCCCCCGTCGTACGTGTGGTGCGAACGCAGGGGTGAACCGCCGTCGAACGCCGGTCTATTCCACGCCCGCGCCACGCCCGGGGGCGGCCGGGGCCGGCGGTCAGTCCGGCAGTCCGGCCCGGCGGCGGGCGACGGCGGCGACGGCCGCCCAGTCCTTGTCCCCGTCCCCGTGGGCCAGCGCGTCCAGGAAGGCGTCCCGCAGGACGCTGCCGAACGGCAGCGGGACGTTGCGCGCGGCGCCCGCCTCCAGGGCGAGGCCGACGTCCTTGAGCCCGAGCGGCAGCCGGAACCCGGCCGGCTCGTAGCGGCGCTCGGCCACCATCCAGCCGTAGCCGGCGTGGATCGGCCCGGGGAAGAGCGTGCCGGTGAGCATCTCGACCAGGTCGGTCGGCCGGACGCCGTTGGCCTCGGCGAGGCTGCACGCCTCGGCCGTCGACTCGATCGCGCAGGCGATCAGGAAGTTGGTGCTGATCTTGGCCGTGTTGGCCTGCCGGGGGCTCTCGCCGAAGTGCCAGGTGCGCTCGCCCAGCGCGGCGAACAGCGGCTCGGCCCGCTCCAGCAGCTCGGGCGCGCCCGCGGCCAGGATGTTCAGCCGCCCCGACGCCGCGACCGGCGGCCGGCCGAGGACGGGGGCGGCGACGTAGCCGATGCCGTGCTCGGCGTGCAGCGCCTCGGCCCGCTCGGCCAGGGCGAGCGAGACGGTGGCCATGTTGACGTGCAGGGTCGCCGCGGCGCCGGCCAGCAGCGCGGGGTCGAGCAGCAGCTGCTCGACGGCCGTGTCGTTGGCGAGCATGGACACCACCGTGTCGGCGGCGAACACCTCGGCGAGCGAGCCGGCCGCCTCCGCGCCCTCGGCCACCATGGCGGCCACCGGCTCGGGCGAGCGGTTCCAGACCCGTACGGTGTGGCCGGCCCGCAGCAGGCTGCCGGCCATGCCGCGCCCCATCGCACCCAGCCCCACGAAGCCGATCGTCCGCCCGGTCATCCGCCCGTTCCCCTCGTCGCCACCGCTCGTGTGCGGCCGACTGTACGTCAGGAGGTGTGCGGACCGGCGGTGGAAACCGGTCCGCACGGCCGGGGGCGGACCGGTCGGCGCAGCCGGGCGCGGCTCACGCGCAGGCGCGGGCCGGCCTCCGGGCGCGGTCGGCGGCCGCACCGCGCTCCAACTCGGCGACCACCCGGCCGCGCAGCAGCTCGTACTGGGCCTGGAGCCGGCCGGGGCGGGCCGGGCGGGCGACCGGGCGGCCGGGGCCGACCAGCTCGTCCGGCCCGAACTGCTCGCGGGTGAGGTCGATCTCGAAGCCGGTGGCGAAACGGTTCCACCAGTGGAGGTCCGTCCGCACGCCGTCGACGTACACCTCGCCCATCATGAGCTCGCCGCCGAGCAGGTCGTGCACCACCATCGCCGTCACCCCGCACTGGCCGCGGGCGGGATTGTCGGGACGCCAGTGGGCCAGATCCTCGGGCGCACAGGTGTCGACACCCCAGGAGGAGCGGATCGCACGTTCGATGTCGTTGAGGGTCCACGCCGTCATACCGGGAAGCCTGCCACGCGCCACTGACAGCGGCACCGGCTTTTCGAAGGGTCATCCCGTGTTCTGCGGCGACCCTCCCGGCGTTCACCCGAACGAGACCCCGGCCCGGCCGGGCCGCCCCGGGGACGGGCGGGCCGGC
>NZ_JBEXJK010000116.1:0-20982 GCF_040609095.1 Kitasatospora sp. NPDC004799 | reverse complement strand
AGCGGACCCCGGAGGGTCCGACGTGCGCGATACTGGGATTGAACCAGTGACCCCTACCGTGTCAAGGTAGTGCTCTCCCGCTGAGCTAATCGCGCCTGGTGAGGCGGTGTTGCAGCAGGCCCCGGAAGGCCCGTTACTGTGCGCGATACTGGGATTGAACCAGTGACCCCTACCGTGTCAAGGTAGTGCTCTCCCGCTGAGCTAATCGCGCCTGGTGAGGCGGTCCTGCAGCGGACCCCGGAGGGTCCGACGTGCGCGATACTGGGATTGAACCAGTGACCCCTACCGTGTCAAGGTAGTGCTCTCCCGCTGAGCTAATCGCGCGGGGAGGCCCTCCGGTCGAACCGGAGGAACCTCTTGGAGGTGGAGACGGGATTTGAACCCGTGTACACGGCTTTGCAGGCCGTTGCCTCGCCTCTCGGCCACTCCACCAGGCAACGCATGAAGAACGATCTTACACTGTTCTCCATCGAGCGGACGACGAGATTCGAACTCGCGACCCTCACCTTGGCAAGGTGATGCTCTACCAACTGAGCCACGTCCGCCTGTCTCCCGGGGATCTTCACCGCTTTTCTTCGGCTGCGCTCCCTGGCGACGTGTTGAACTCTAGCGGATTCCCGGGCCAGCTAAAAATCCGTTCCCGCAGCATGCCGAGGGGATGACCGGCGCGTGCCGTCCCGTCAGCCCTCCCGGGCGGTCACCGGCCACCACCTGCGGCGCTCCCGGACGATCATCCGCAGGTCACCCGGCGCACACCCGCGCGACGCGCGCAGGTGCTCGTACGCGGGGGCGCGAGCCCGACCCGGCCCACGCCCCCGACCTACACTTCAGGCACCGCCCCCAGCACCACCGCGCAGGAGAACCGTGTCCGGCCACCCCGACCCCCGCACCCCGCTCGCCCGCTTCGGCGGCCGCCTGGCCACCGGACTGCGCGACGTCACCTCGGACCCGGCCGCCCTCGACTCCGCCGGCTACTGGGCCGTCGCCTACGACTTCGAGGGCCGCCTCACCTGCGCCCGCTTCGACGAGGTCCGCCCCGCCCCCGCCCCGCCCTCCGGAGTCGGCTGGTGCGGACCGGAGGCCGGCAGCTGGCACAGCTCCCTCGACCGCGCCGCGTACACCGCGGGCGTCCGCCGCATCCGCGAGCACATCGCGGCCGGCGAGGTCTACCAGGCCAACCTCTGCCGGGTGCTCTCCGCACCGCTGCCCGACCCGGACCGCAGCGACGTCGACGCCCTCACCGGCCTCCTCGCCCACGGCAACCCCGCCCCCTACGCCGGCACCGTCCGGCTGCCCGACCACGGCGTCGAGATCGCCACCGCCTCCCCCGAGCTCTACCTGCGCCGCACCGGCCGCACCGTCTCCTCCGGCCCGATCAAGGGCACCGGCCGCACCGAGCACGACCTCCTCGACAAGGACCACGCCGAGAACGTGATGATCGTCGACCTGGTCCGCAACGACCTCGGCCGGGTCTGCGCGACCGGCAGCGTCACTGTCCCCGACCTCTGCGCCGTCGAGAAGCACCCCGGCCTGGTCCACCTGGTCTCCACCGTCGAGGGCACCCTGCGCGAGGGCGCCGGCTGGCCCGAGCTGTTCGCCGCCACCTTCCCGCCCGGCTCCGTCACCGGCGCTCCCAAGTCCAGCGCCCTGCGGATCATCGAAGCCCTGGAGACCGCCCCGCGCGGCCCGTACTGCGGCGCCGTCGGCTGGGTCGACGCCGACCGCGGCGAGGCCGAACTCGCCGTCGGCATCCGCACCTTCTGGATCGACCGGACGGACCCCGACGCACCCGTCCTGCGCTTCGGCACCGGCGCCGGCATCACCTGGGGCTCCGACCCTGAACGCGAATGGGCCGAAACCGAACTGAAGGCGGCACGCCTGGTCGCGATAGCGTCGGGCAGCGAACCCGGAAGCGAACCCGGCGGCGACTCCGGCAGCGGACCCGACCCGGCCGGAGCCTGAGCCCCAGACACGCCTAGGAGCGGCACCTGATGCACAACGGCACCACGAGCTGGGTCAACGGCTCCCTGGTCGACTCCGCCGACGCGGCCCTCTCGGTCCTCGACCACGGCCTCACCACCGGCGACGGCGTCTTCGAGACCCTGAAGACGGTCGACGGCCGGGCCTTCGCGGTCACCCGCCACCTCGACCGGCTCACCCGCTCCGCCCGCGGCCTCGGCCTGGCCGACCCCGACCACGACCTGGTCCGCGAGGCCTGCGCCCAGGTCCTCGCCGCCAACCCCGCGCCGCTCGGCCGCCTGCGCATCACCTACACCGGCGGCAACGGCCCGCTCAGCTCCGAGCGCGGCACCTCCGGCCCCACCCTGGTCGTCGCCCTCAACGCGATCGGCCACCGCCCCGACGAGACCGCCGTCGCCGTCGTCCCCTGGCGCCGCAACGAGCACAGCGCCGTCGCCGGCCTCAAGACCACCTCGTACGCCGAGAACGTCGTCGCCCTGGCCGCAGCCCACCGCGCCGGCGCCTCCGAGGCCCTGTTCGCCAACACCGCCGGCCTGCTCTGCGAGGGCACCGGCTCCAACGTCTTCGTGGTCCTCGACGGCCGCCTGCTCACCCCCGCCCTCGCCTCCGGCTGCCTGGCCGGCGTCACCCGGCAGCTCGTCATCGACTGGTGCGGCGCCGAGGAGGCCGACCTCCCGCTCGGCGCCCTCCGGGACGCCGAGGAGGTCTTCCTCACCTCCACCACCCGCGACGTCCAGGCCGTCACCCGCGTCGACGACCGCGAGCTGCCCGGCATCGGCCCCGTCACCGCCAAGGCCATGGCCGTCTTCACCGAGCGCAGCGGCGACGACCTCGACCCGTGACCCCCCGCGCGGGGAGAGCGCCCGGTCACGTGGATAACCCTCCGAGCAAGGGGAAGGGAGCACCACATGACCACCACGCTGCGCCCCGAGGGCCCGGAGACACCCACCGCGGCCGGCGGCCGCACCAGACGCTGGCTGATCCTCTCGAACGGCTACCCGGTCGGCGCGCTGCGCACCACCGCCGACCCGTACGGCACCCAACTCTTCGGCACGATATCCGAGTTGGAAGTCACCGAGGGCCGCGGCCGGGGCCGCGGCACGTTCGGCGGGCTGGCCGCCGAGGAGGTGCTGCGCACCTGGGGCTGCACCCGGGTCGACGTCGGAGTCCCGGAGCCGGCCGCGGTGGCCCGCGGGCTCGCCACGGCCCTCGGCTACACCGAGCGGGCCCTGACCATGTCCAAGCGGCTGGTCGACGCCCCCGACCTGCCCGCCGGGCTGAGCGCCCGCCCGTTCGACGATCCGGCCGGGCTCCGGGCCTGGTTCGAGCACTCGTCGGAGGACTACGTCCACGTGCTGACGGAGTCCGGCCTCACCGAGGAACAGGCCCGTGCCCGCACCGGCGGCGGGCAGCAGCCCCCGCCGGACCCGGACGCCCCGGGGGTGGTGGTGCGCCGCCTGTACGGCGCCGACGGAGCGGACCCGTACGGCCTGCTCTGGCTGCAGCTGCGCCTGCGCGACCTGCCGGACGGCGCACCGCTCGCGTGGGTGATGAAGGTCGAGGTCGCCCCGGCCCACCAGGGCCAGGGCCACGGACGCACGCTGATGCTGCTCGCCGAACGCGAGTGCCTGGCCGCCGGGGTGCGGCACCTCGGTCTCAACGTCTTCTCCGGCAACGAGGTCGCCGTCCGGCTCTACACCTCGCTCGGCTACGAGGTCACCGAGCGCTTCTACGGCAAGCAGCTGTGACCGGGCGTGCGGTCAGGAAGCCTTCGCCGCCTCGATGACGGCCACGATCCGCTCGCGCAGCCCGTCCTGGCTCTGCCCGCCGTCGAACCGCTTCGCGCCGATCACGTACGTCGGCGTCCCGGTGACCCCGATCGCCTTGCCCTCGGCCTGGTCGGCGTCGACGGTCAGCATGTGCCGGCCGTCGATCAGCGCGGTGTCCACCTCGTCGACGTCCGCCCCGACCTCCCGGGCCACCTCCAGCAGCACCTGCTGCCCGCGCGCCTCCAGCTCCGCGGTCCGGGCCAGCAGCGCCTCCACGAACGGCCATCCCAGCCCCTGCGCGAACGCCTCCTCGGCCGCCTCCGCGGCGGCGTAGGCGTGCTTGTGCTTCTCCAGCGGGAAGTGCCGCACCTCCACGGTCAGCGCGTCGCCGTACTGCGCCCGCAGCGCCCGTACGTCGTCCAGCGCGGTGTGGCAGTCCGGGCACTGGAGGTCGCACCAGAACTCGAGGCGGGGGAGGGAACCATCGATCATTCCCCCAGTGTTCCACTAGTGGGCGCCCGCTCCGGCCGCAGGTGCGCCCGAGGGCGGACCGAGAGGAAGGCACCGATGACCAGGACGACCGGACCCGAAGGAGCGGCCCCGTGCTGAGCGCGTCGATCAGCTTCATCCTCACCGCGGGCGGGGTGGCCTTCGCGGGGCTGCGGGCCTACCGGCGGCGCTTCCTGTCGGCGACCCGCTGGTTCGCGGTGGCCCTGCTGCCCGCCGGCCTCTACCTGACCGGGCTGTTCCCGCTGGCGAGCACGATCGGCCGGGAGTTCGCCGACTGGGCGACCAAGCTGGTCCTCGACCCCCGGGTGTGGACCGGCATCGCCCTGCTGGGCGTCTCCGCGGTCCTGCTGCTCACCACCCGCTGGGTGGGCCGCCGGGGCGGTACGGCGGTGGAGGGCGCCGCGGAGCGTCCGGCCGCGGCGGGCCCGGCGCCCGAGCGTCCGGCGGTGGCGCCGACGCCCAAGGCCCCGAAGAAGCCGGCCGCGGGCAAACGGGACGACGGGCTCGGCGACTTCGCCGACATCGAGGAGATCCTCCGCAAGCGCGGGATCTGAACGGGGCGGCCGGTCAGGCGGAGGGGACGGCCTCCGCCGACCGCTGCCGCGCCCGGTAGGCGGCGACGTGCAGCCGGTTGCCGCAGGTGCGGCTGTCGCAGTAGCGCCGCGAGCGGTTCCGGGAGAGGTCCACGAAGACCCGCGCGCAGTCCGGCGCCTCGCAGCGGCGCAGCCGCTCGCGCTCGCCCGCCATGAGGATGAAGGCCAGCGCCATGCCCAGCTCGGCCGCCAGGTGGTCGCCGAGCGCGGCGTGCGGCGCGAAGTAGTGGATGTGCCAGTCGTGGCCGTCGTGGTCGGTCAGCCGGGGCGTCGTGCCGGCGGCCGCGACGATCGAGTTGACCAGCTCGGCGGCCGCCTCGGTGGACTCCGTCGCGAACACCTCGCGCAGCCGGGTGCGCAGCTCGTGCACCTGCCGCAGGTCGTCCCCGGTCAGCGAGTCGATCTCGCTGATCTCCTGGCCGACCACGAAGGCGTCCAGCGCGGCGAGGTCCGGCAGCTTCTCGGCGCCGCACACCTCGGGTGCGGTGTTGAGCAGCTCCACGAGGATGCTCAGCGCGCACTCGGTGTCATGGGTGATCAGCACGTTGGGGCTCCTCGCGCAGGGGGACTCCGATACCCCGCGTCCACGGTTACCCCAGACCATACCGGGCCTTGTGCCGGTGGGGCGGCGGCTTCTTTCGAAGACGTGTGCGCATCCCGGCAAGGCGTGCGAAACCGGGCGCCGTCCGGGCGGGCCGGGCCGCGAAGCCGGCGTACGGGCCCGCGGACGGGGTGCCTCCACCGGAACACGTCGGCGCCCGGCACCGGGGCCGGCCACCCGTGAGGATGACCGGCCCCGATGCCGGGCGCCTGCGGTGCTGTGGGCCCGCTCCGGTGGGAGCGGGACCGCTCACCGGCCCCGAGGCCGCGTGGTGCGCGGCTGAGTCCGCTGCCGTGCCCCCGAGTAGGACGGCTGCGATGGCGGCAGGGGGTACTGCCCCGCCGACAGCGGGGCGGACCGCCTCCGGACGGGGTCAGCTTTCGGCGAGGATGTGGGACAGCTCCCGGTCGAGGTCGAAGTGACGGTGTTCGGTGCCGGGGGGCACCGCGGCGTCCGTCCGCTTGAGGAACGACTCAAGCGCCCGGGCCGGGGCCTCCAGCAGGGCTTCTCCTTCCGGAGAGCTCAGCGCGATGCAGACCACCCCTTGCCCGTGGCTGCGCGACGGCCACACCCGGACGTCGCCGGTACCGGTGGGTCGGTGCAGCCCCTCCGCGAGGAGATCTCGGGCGAACACCCACTCCACGGTCTCGTCGGCGCCCGTGTGGAACGTGGCGTGCACGGCGTAGGGGTCGGCGGTGTCGTAGCGCAGGCCCGCGGGGACGGGCAGTGAGGACTCGCTGGACACGATGAGGCGCAGGTGCAGCTCGCAGCTGACCGTGGTGTTCATAAGCGCCATGGCCTTTCGCTCAGTGTGCGCTCGGGGAATCGCACGTCGGCGAACGGACCATCCCACCCCCAAGACCGATGTAAACCCCTCTGTCCCGATTCGGGCGCGAGTCGTACCCCTTACGGCGCATTGCCGAATCACGCCGCGGTGGCCGGGCGGGGCATTAGCCCGGCACTTCTTGGTTAGTTTCCTGGCATGACTGTGCGAAACGACAAGACGGCCGGGAACGCGGGAACGGGTGAAGCGGCCGTGGAGGTTGACGCGGTCGGCGACGGCGGACGGGCGGTCGGCTCGCGGGCCCCGGCCTTCGTCCGCCGCTCGCCGGGACTGCACCGGGTCTGGCAGGTGGCGGTCTTCCTGGTCGGCCTCGCCGTGGTGGCGCTCGGCGTGGTCATGCTGCCGATGCCCGGCCCCGGCTGGCTGGTGATCTTCCTGGGCATGGGCATCTGGTCCACCGAGTTCGTCTGGGCCCGGCTGGTTCTGCGCTGGACCCGCCGCAAGGTCGCCGAGGCCGCCCAGCGGGCCATGGACCCGCGGGTGCGCCGCCGCAACCTGACGCTCACCGCGATCGGGCTGGCCGCCCTCGTCGGGGCGGGCGGCTGGTACTTCGCCCGCTACGGCCTGGCCGTGCCGTGGCGGCTGGACGAGAGCTGACCGCCCGGGCGCGGGGGCCGCGAGCAGCGGGGGTGTTCGGAGCACCCCCCGGGATGCGGTAATGTTTTCCCTGCACCCGGGCGATTAGCTCAGCGGGAGAGCACTTCGTTCACACCGAAGGGGTCACTGGTTCGATCCCAGTATCGCCCACCGGAATGCATTGTGATATGTGAGGCCCAGTCGATTATCGGCTGGGCCTCACGTGTATTTCCGGAATCGGGCCGGAGAGCCGTCGGTAATCGGCTGAGGCACAGTCATCTTCCGCGCGGGGCAGGAGTTCTGCGGAGGAGTCGACCGTCCCCGGAACGGGCGAGTTGTACGACCGGCCCCGAATGGTGCTACAGTTCTTCTCGTTGCCCGGGCGATTAGCTCAGCGGGAGAGCACTTCGTTCACACCGAAGGGGTCACTGGTTCGATCCCAGTATCGCCCACCGGACAGCACGCAGGCCCTGACCAGGAAACCGGTCAGGGCCTGCGGCGTATCCGGGGCCCGGGATTCCGGGGCCGCCCGCTACGCCGCCGCCTCGCAGCCGTGCTCCGGCTCCAGCCGGCGCCCGCAGCCGCACCGGGCCGGACGCAGCGGCCAGGACAGGTCCACCCGCTCCGGCGTCCCCGAGCGGTCGAACCAGTTCTGCAGCCCGCGCGCCTGCGCCGCGTGCCAGATCGCCTGCCGCAGGTGCAGCTCCGCCGCCGACAGCCCGCCGAGCGCCGCCGGGTAGCGGGCGCCTATCCGCCGGGTCAGCGCCAGCGCCGCCGTCGCGTCCGCCGCCGCGTCGTGCGCCCCGGCCAGGTCCACGCCGTAGTGGGCGCACAGGTCGGTCAGCGTCCGGCGGCCCTTGCGGTAGCGGTCCACGTGCTTGTCCAGCACCCGCGGATCCAGCACCGTCAGCGCGGCCGTCGCCAGCCCGCCGGACAGCGTCAGCCCGTGGTGGCGGCGCAGCTCGCGGTCCAGCAGCGTCAGGTCGTACGGCGCGTTCATCACCACCACCGGATGCCCGGCCCGCGCCTCGGCCGCCAGCGCACGGGTGACCTCCGCCACCACCGTGCGGGCCGGGCGGCCGTGGGCACGCACCTGCTCGTCGCTGATGCCGTGCACCGCGCGGGCGCCGTCCGGGATCGGAACGCCCGGATCGGCGAGCCAGGTGGTCGTCCGCGCCGGGGTGCCCGGTGCGAGCTGGACGACCAGGGCGGCGGAGACGATCCGGTCGTTCTCCACGTCCACGCCGGTCGTCTCGGTGTCGAACGAGGCGAGTGGGCCGGTGTACCAGTGCTGCTGCATGACTGCCCCTCAGACGAGCGTTGCGCCCGGTAGATACCCGGTTCTGACGCCCCTTCAACCCGTTTGGCCCAAGCCCGACCGGGGATCCTGCCCATGACCGTCGCGTTCGATTCGCCGGCCCGTCCGGACCGGGACGGGCCCGGAACCGGGGGAGGCCACGGGGCGATGGCACTGACCCAGCCGCAGCCCGAGGAGGCGCCGGGCGCACCGCGGGGGAACCTCGCGGTCACCGCCTGCATGGAGACCCTGCAGGTCGGCTACCTGCACGCGGTCGCGGCGGCGGCCGGCTGCTCGCTGTCCCAGCCGTTCCCGGACAACGGCATCGACTGGCACGTCAGCCACGGCTCCCGGGCCCACGAGGTGGACGACGAGGTCACCGTCAAGATCCAGCTCAAGGCCACCCAGCAGGTCGCGCCCGACCCGGCCGGGCCGTTCTTCAGCTTCACCCTGGACAACGACCACCTGCGCAAGCTCGCCCGCCCCCGGGTCGCCGTGCCGCGGATCCTGGTCGTGATGCTGCTGCCGCGCCGGGTCGACCAGTGGCTGCGGGCCCGCCCGGACGCCCTCGAGTTGCGGCACTGCTGCTACTGGGTCAACCTGGCCGGCCACCCCGTCACCGGGAAGCGCCGCACCAACGTCCGGGTGCCCACCGGCGAGGTCTTCGACGACCGCGCGCTCTGCGACATCATGGCCCGGGTCGGCGCGGGCGGCAGCCCGTGACGGCCCGGCCCCGGCAGGGAGGAACCGGACCCATGACACCGCCGTACGGACCGGGCGAACCGGCCCGGCCCCTGCCCGACCCGGCCGCCGTCGACCCGGCGGTGCTGGCCACCCTGCTCGCCCGGCACGGCTGGATCCGCCGCGGCGGCCCGGCCGCCCGGTACGGACGCTGGACCCCGCCCGACGGCGAGCCCGGCACCAGCCTGCTCGTCCCGGCCGGGGACGGCTTCGACGACGCCGTCGAACTCCTCACCGACGCCGTCACCGCGCTCTCCCGCTCCCGCACCCCCTCCGCCCGCTCGATCCTGCTCGCCCTCGCCGTCCCCGGCGACGAGCTGCGCTGGCACCGCGACCCGCCCGGACCCGCCGGGGCCACCCCCTGGGACGAGGCCGAGCGGCTCCGGCAGGCGGCGCGCGGGATGCTCGCCGCCGGGGCCAAGGCCGCCCGGACCAGGGCCGGCTACTTCGGCGCCCGGCTGGACGGCCTCGCCGAGGACTTCCTGGACCGCGTCCTGCTGGTCGACCAGGGCGCCGCCCTCACCGCGTACAGCCCGGCGCCCGAGGGCCGCGCCGCCGTCACCACCCTGGTCCGCGCCCTGGAGGCGCTGCGCGACGCCGTCGACTACCGCCGGGTCAGCGGCGGACCCGAGGCCTTCGGGAACGCCGTCCGGGCCGGGGTGAGCCGGGAACTCGTCCGGTCCGTCGAGGACCTGGTGCGCGACGCGACGGCCGCCCGGATCGGCGTCGCCTGGTCGCCCGCCGCCGGGACGCCGGGTGGCTTCGGGGACCGCCGGATCGACGTCGACTTCTCACCCGGCGACCTGCCCGCCCTCGCGGAGGCCGCCGACCTGCTGGAACGCCTCGAACCCGCCGTCGCCGTCACCGTGGTCGGCGTGGTCACCCGGCTCAAGCGCGCCGACCCGGCCGGGCCCGGCTCGGTCCGGCTGCGGGTGCTGACCGGCGCCGACGTCCCCGAGCTCAAGCTCCGCCTGCCCGACGCCGACTACCGGCTCGCCGCCGAGGCCCACCTCGCGGGCCTGCCGCTCCGGGTCTCCGGCCGGTTGGACCGGCACGGCGGCTTCCGCCGGCTGACCGGCCCGCACGGACTGGAGCTCCGCGGCTGGGAGGAAGGGGACCGCGAGCGGCTGCTGAAGTCGCTCCGGGAGAGGACGGGAGAAGGGGGAGAAGGGGCGTAGGTGGACGGCGGGGGCGGCGCTCTCGGTACCATCGTCACGCGCAGCACAGTGTTGCGTCCTCTGAAATCCAGCACGTCAGGAGAGACCGGTGACGGACGTCCGGGTAATCATCAGCCGCGAACCCGATCGGGAAGAGCGCGTGGTGACGACGGGCACCACGGCCGCCGAGCTCTTCGCCGACGACCGCTCGATCATCGCCGCCCGCGTCGGCGGCCAGCTCAAGGACCTCGCCTACGCCGTCCAGGACGGCGACGAGGTCGAGCCCGTCGAGATCAGCAGCAAGGACGGCCTCGACATCCTGCGCCACTCCACCGCGCACGTCATGGCCCAGGCCGTCCAGCAGCTCTACCCCGAGGCGAAGCTCGGCATCGGCCCGCCGGTCAAGGACGGCTTCTACTACGACTTCGACGTCGAGAAGCCCTTCCACCCCGATGACCTCAAGGCCATCGAGAAGCGGATGCAGGAGATCATCAAGCGCGGGCAGAAGTTCTCCCGCCGCGTGGTCACCGACGAGTCCGCCCGCGAGGAGCTGGCCGCCGAGCCGTACAAGCTGGAGCTGATCGGCCTCAAGGGCTCCGCCGCCACCGCCGGTGAGGGAGCGGACGTCGAGGTCGGCGCCGGCGAGCTCACCATCTACGACAACCTGGACGCCAAGACCGGCGAGCAGTGCTGGGGCGACCTCTGCCGCGGCCCGCACCTGCCCAGCACCCGGCACATCCCGGCGTTCAAGTTGATGCGCAATGCGGCCGCCTACTGGCGCGGCAGCGAGAAGAACGCCATGCTCCAGCGCATCTACGGCACCGCCTGGCCGACCAAGGACGAGCTCAAGGCCCACCTCGACTTCCTGGTCGAGGCCGAGAAGCGCGACCACCGCAAGCTCGGCAACGAGCTCGACCTCTTCTCCATCCCCGAGGAGATCGGCTCCGGCCTCGCCGTCTTCCACCCCAAGGGCGGCATCATCCGCCGCGCCATGGAGGACTACTCGCGCAAGCGGCACGAGGAAGAGGGCTACGAGTTCGTCTACACCCCGCACGCCACCAAGGGGAAGCTCTTCGAGAAGAGCGGCCACCTCGACTGGTACGCGGACGGTATGTACCCGCCCATGCAGCTCGACGAGGGCGTGGACTACTACCTCAAGCCGATGAACTGCCCGATGCACAACCTGATCTTCGACGCGCGCGGCCGCTCGTACCGTGAACTGCCGCTGCGCCTCTTCGAGTTCGGGACGGTGTACCGGTACGAGAAGTCCGGCGTGGTGCACGGCCTGACCCGGGCCCGCGGCTTCACGCAGGACGACGCGCACATCTACTGCACCCGCGAGCAGATGGCGGAGGAGCTCGACTCCACGCTGACCTTCGTGCTCAACCTGCTCCGCGACTACGGTCTGACCGACTTCTACCTGGAGCTGTCGACCAAGGACCCGGTCAAGTACGTCGGGACCGATGAGGCCTGGGAGGAGGCCACCGCCGTCCTGGCGAGCGTGGCCGAGAAGCAGGGCCTGCCGCTGGTGCCGGACCCGGGCGGCGCGGCCTTCTACGGGCCGAAGATCTCGGTGCAGGCGCGGGACGCCATCGGCCGTACCTGGCAGATGAGCACCATCCAGCTGGACTTCAACCTGCCCGACCGTTTCGATCTTGAGTACACGGCGGCGGACGGCTCGCGTCAGCGGCCGGTCATGATCCACCGCGCGCTCTTCGGCTCGATCGAGCGGTTCTTCGCGGTGCTGCTGGAGCACTACGCCGGCGCCATGCCGCCGTGGCTGGCCCCGGTCACCGTGACCGGCATCCCGATCACCGACGAGCACGTGCCGTACCTGCTGGAGGTCGCGGCGAAGCTCAAGAAGCACGGGATCCGGGTCGAGGTCGACACCTCGGACGACCGCATGCAGAAGAAGATCAGGAACGCCCAGCGTTCCAAGACGCCGTTCATGCTGATCGCGGGTAACGACGACGTCGAGGCGGGCGCGGTGTCCTTCCGCTACCGCAACGGCGAGCAGAAGAACGGTGTGCCGGTCGACGAGGCGATCGCCGAGATCGTGGACGCCGTGGAGCGTCGCATCCAGGTGTGACGTAGGCCCCGCCTGGGCGGGGGTAGTCCGAAGATGCGGAACGCGCACAAGGCCAAGGTGCCGTAGGCCCCGACCCGGCGGGGATGCGCGGGGCAGGCTCTCGAAGAGTCTGCCCCGCGCGGCTTTGCAAGCACCGTCGGGCGAATATGCTGATCAGCATGACGACTGAGCCGGAACTTCAGCGGGGCGTCGGTGAGCCGGACGGCTTCCGCCGCCTGTGGACCCCTCATCGGATGGCCTACATCCAGGGTGAGAACAAGCCCACCGGCCCGGCTCCGGACGACGGTTGTCCGTTCTGCTCCATCCCGTCCCTGAGCGACGAGGACGGGCTGGTGATCGCCCGGGGGAGCGCCGTGTTCGCGGTGCTGAACCTGTACCCGTACAACGGCGGGCACCTGATGGTGGTCCCGTACCGGCACGTGGCCGACTACACCGACCTGGACGAGGCCGAGACGGCCGAGCTGGCGGACTTCACCAAGAAGGCGATGACGGCGCTGCGGGCGGCCTCCGGGGCGCACGGGTTCAACATCGGGATGAACCAGGGCGCGGCGGCCGGGGCCGGGATCGCGGCGCACCTGCACCAGCACGTGGTGCCGCGCTGGGGCGGGGACACCAATTTCATGCCGGTGGTCGGCCACACCAAGGTGCTGCCGCAGCTGCTGGCGGACACCCGGAAGATGCTGGCCGAGGTCTGGCCGCAGGGCTGAGTCGCAGGGCTGAGCCGGAGAACGTACGGGAGGGCCCCACCGAGATCCCCGGTGGGGCCCTCCCGCGTTCCGCGCCGCGATCAGCCGGCGTTGAAGGTGTCCACGTCGTAGGGGCGGGGGCTCTGCGCCTCGGACTTGATGACCGAGGTGCGGTTCTTGAAGAAGCGGTCGGCGTCCAGGTCGTGCTCCTCCAGGAACTCCAGCGTGGCCGCGTGGACGGCGGCGAGCACCGGGACGGAGGCGTTCTGCGCGTTGTCGACCATGGAGCGGTTCTCCCAGGCCCGGCCGGCCCAGATGTGCCGCAGCCCGAACGGCTCCGGCAGGCCGAGCCCGCCGCCGAGCCAGCCGAGCAGGCCGGGCATCCGGTAGAACGGGGCGCGGACGGCCTGGCGGACCACCTCGTCGTTGTCGATCAGGGGGAGCTTGACGGTGCGCTCCTCCCAGAACTTCACGGTCTTGGCGACCGTCTTCTCCTTGTCCTTGGGCTTGTCGAAGAAGACGCCCTTGACCGGGCCGAGCGCGTAGCCGGACACGGTGATGTTCAGGACGTTGGCGAGCAGGGTGACGGTGACGGTGAAGGTGAGGACCAGCTTGCCGTCGTGGGTGATGAACTGGGTGGCGAGGTAGTGCCGGGGGCCGCCGGAGAAGGTCTGCTTGTCGGCGACGCTCTGCACGGCGAAGTCGCGCATCCGGTCGCCGTCCATGTCGGCGTTGGCGGGGCGGCTGATCTCGTCGGCGCCCTCGCCGATGTCGAAGACCACCCACTGCTTGATGGCGACGTTGGGCATGCCGCTGTTGGCGACGTGGCTGATGCCGAGGCCCTTGAGGTGGGAGGAGATCCGGCGGACCAGGTCCCAGGGGTGGAAGGCGCGGAAGTCGGCGTGGCCCTCGGCGGGGTGGAGGGTGTCGGCGAGGCGCCACTCGCCCCAGCGGCGGCCGGCCCCGAGGATGCCCTTGGGTCCGGCGTAGTGGTGGATGTTGGTCTCCTGCTCGGCGTCCAGCCGGCCGAGCTTGTCGCGCAGGTCGGCGGCCTTCTTGTCGAGGTCGTCGCGGGGGACGGCCTTGGCGACGGAGGCGGCCACCACGCTGCCCTCGACCAGGGCCTGCCAGCGGGAGCGCAGGTCCTTGGCGGAGCGCTCGACGATCCGGCGGGCGAGGTACCAGCCGATGACCGGCGCGAGCATGGTGACCCGCAGGTAGACGCCGATGAAGCCGGTGGCCGGCGGGCGCAGCGCGAGCAGGACGGCGAGGGCGGCGGTCACGGCGAGCACGATGCCGCCGTAGACGGCCGCGTTCTTCGGGTTGTCCCGCTTGAGCCAGGCGCGGAGCTGGAAGGCGCCGAGCCAGACCAGGGTGCCGGGGAGGAAGAGCACGCCGGTGGCGATGGAGACGGTGCTGAGCTGCCGGTCGCGGGTGTTGCGCAGTTCCTCGGCGGCCAGGCAGTGTTCGACGACCTGGCGGGTGTCGACCCCGAAGGCCGGGACGAGGGGTTTGCGGCCGCCGCCCAGGGCCCGGGAGATCAGCGCCTTGCTGAAGGCCTCGCCGAGGTTGGGTCGGAAGAGCGCGAAGCGGCCCTTCTTCTCGGTGGCGTCGGCGACGGCGTCGACGAAGCCCTTGATCTCGCCGTCGCGGTAGGCGGTCGAGGAGAGTCCCTGGGTGATGGCGGTCTGCGGGCCGGCGTCGGTCCGGGGTATCTGCGCACCCGGGGTCATGTCGAGTGTGGTCACGGTGGCGTCCCCTCCTCCCCTTGTCAGCGGCAGGTTACCGTGCCGTGGCACCCCCGCGCGGATGATCGTCTGAAGTACCGTCACCGGAGGCCTGAGGGGCATGATGCCCAGCTTCGGGCGGCTCGATGCCCGCCGCGGTGGCCGTGGTGGGGGTGGGGCAGGATGGACGGTGGGAACGAGGAAAGGGAGCGGCCGTGAAGGATCCGGTGCTGGTCTTCGACGGGGACTGCGCGTTCTGTTCGTCCTGCGTGCGCTGGGCGGAGCGGTACCTGCGGCAGACGCTGGCCTCGGGGGGCTGGGAGGCGGTGCCGTTCCAGTTCGCGGACCTGGCGGGGCTGGACGCTCTGGCTGGGGGCCGGGGCGAGGTGTCGGCGGAGCGGGCGGAGCGCGAGGTGCTCTGGGTGACGCCGGCCGGCCGGGTGTACGGGGGCGCGCAGGGGGTCGCGCGGCTGCTGATGCGCTCCGGCGGGGCGTGGGCGTATCTGGGCGCCGTGTTGACGGCGGCGCCGGTGCGGCCGTTGGCGGGGCTGGCCTACCGCTGGGTGGCGCGCAACCGGCACCGGATGCCGGGGGGTACGGCGGCCTGTGCGCTGCCGAAGCGGAATCCCGTCGGGTCGTAGCGCGGCTCGGCTCGTAGCGCGGTGGAGCTCGTCCCGCGGTTCAGTCGGTGTAGCGCTCCGCCAGGGCGGCGGGCATGGGTTCGTGGCGCAGGTAGGCGCGGGAGAACTCGGCGGTGCCGTGGGTGAGTGAGCGCAGGTCGATCGGGTAGCGGACGAGTTCGAGTTCGGGCACCTCGGCGCGCAGCAGGGTGAGGCCGGTGCCGCCGGTCTCGGTGCCGAGGACGCGGCCGCGGCGGGCGGAGAGGTCGCCGAGGACGGCGCCGAGGTAGTCGTCGGGGAGCAGGACGCTGACGGCGGCGACGGGTTCGAGCAGGCGGATGACGGCGTGCTCGGCGGCGTCGCGCAGGGCGAGGGCGGCGGCGTTCTGGAAGGACGCGTCGGAGGAGTCGACGGAGTGCGCCTTGCCGTCGGTGAGGGTGACCCGGACGTCGACGAGCGGGTAGCCGGTGGCGACGCCCTTGGCGAGCTGGGCGCGGACGCCCTTCTCGACGGAGGGGATGAAGTGCTTGGGGACGGCGCCGCCGACGACGTGCTCCTGGAACTCGAAGCCGGAGCCGGCCGGGAGCGGTTCGACCTCGAGGTCGCAGATGGCGTACTGGCCGTGGCCGCCGGACTGCTTGACCAGGCGGCCGTGGCCGGCGGCGGCGGTGCCGAAGGTCTCGCGCAGGGCGACCTTGGGTTCGACGGTGTCGACGTGGACGCCGTGGCGGGTGCGCAGCCGGTCGAGGACGACCTCGGCGTGGGCCTCGCCGGTGCACCAGAGGACGAGCTGGTGGGTGTCGGGGTTCTGTTCCAGGCGCAGGGCCGGGTCCTCGGCGGTGAGGCGGGCGAGGGCCTGGGAGAGCTTGTCGTCGTCGGCCTTGCTGTGGGCTTCGACGGCGATCGGGAGCAGTGGTTCGGGGAGGGGCCAGCCGTCGAGGGCGACGGGGTGGCCGGGGTCGTGGACGGTGTCGCCGGCCCGGGCGGTGGTGAGTTTGGCGGCGCAGACGAGGTCGCCGGCGACGGCGTGCGGGACGGGGCGCTGGAGTTTGCCGAAGGGGCTGGTGAGGCCGGTGACGCGTTCGTCGCCGTTCTGGTCGGCGGTGTGGGCGGGCCCGGCGAGGTGGATCTTGGTGTCGGGCCGCAGGGTGCCGGCGTACACGCGCAGCAGGCTGATCCGGCCGACGTAGGCGTCGCCGGTGACGCGGACGACCTGGGCGGCGAGCGGGGCGTCGGGGTCGCAGTCGGGGGCGGGGCGGGTGCGTTCGGTGGGGTCGGGGAAGGTGTGCGCGATGAGGTCGAGGAGTTCGGCGGCGCCGAGGCCGTTCTCGCTGGTGGGGACGGCGGGGTGGAGGGCGCAGGCGAGGACTTCGCGGCGCAGGCCGGCTTCGAGGGCGTCGGTGCCGAGGGGGTCGCCGGAGAGGTAGCGCTCCATGAGGGTGTCGTCCTGGCCGGAGATGGCTTCGACGAGGCTGTCGTGGGCGGGGGTGGTGTCGGGCAGGGGGTCGGCGTCGCCGTAGGTGTCGCCGGTGAGGAGGTCGACGCTGCCGTCGGGGTGTCCGTCGTGGAGGACGGGCAGGAAGAGCGGGCGCAGGGTGTCCGGGCCCAGTTCGAAGGCGTCGTGGCAGGCGGTGAGGATGTCGTCGAAGCCGGTGCGGGCGAGGTCGAGTTTGGCGACGGCGATGACGCGGGGGATGCCCTCGGCGGCGCACTCGCGCCACAGGGCGCGGGTGGGGGCGGTGACCGGGTCGGTGGCGGAGACGACGAAGACGGCGGCGTCGGCGGCGTGGAGGGCGGCGCGCAGGTCGGCGGTGAAGTCGGGGTGGCCGGGCGGGTCGATCAGGTTGATCTTGACGCCCTTCCATTCGAGCGGGAGGAGCGCGAGCTGGACGGAGCGCTGCTGCTGGTGCTCGATGTCCTCGTGGTCGGAGACGGTGGTGCCGTCGGTCACACGGCCGGCCCGGCCGGTGGCGCCGGCGGCGAGGGCGAGGGATTCGGCGAGGGTGGTCTTGCCCACACCGCTGGGGCCGATGAGGACGACGTTGCGCAGGTCCTGCGGGCCGGTGACGGCGGGTGCCTGGCCGGCTCGTGCCGTGCTGCGGTCGGGCATCGGGGTCTCCTCCCGTGGCGCCGAGGCTGTCCATCGCAGTCTAGGGTCGGGTCCTGCGGGGCGCGTGTCGTAACGGCCGGTCGTACGGCGGGTCGCCCGGCCGGTCGGTGGCCGTGCGTGCGCGTGCGGTGGCGGGGGCGGCGTCCGGCGGTGCGTGCGCCGGAGCGTGTCCCCGGCGTGGCTACGATGGGTGCGCCGGACGGGCTGATCCGCCCGGCCGTCTGCCGCGCGTGCTGCGCCAGGCGGGTATCTGGGAGATCGGAGCGGCTGGGAAGGCCATGCTCAACAAATACGCGCGTGCCTTCTTCACACGTGTCCTGACCCCGTTCGCCGCGTTCCTGATCCGTCTGGGCGTGAGCCCGGACGCCGTGACGCTGATCGGTACCGCCGGTTCGGTGGCCGGTGCGCTGGTGTTCTTCCCGCGTGGGGAGTTCTTCTGGGGCACCATCACGATCACGCTGTTCATCTTCTCGGACCTGGTGGACGGGAACATGGCCCGCCAGCTGGGCCGGAGCACGAAGTGGGGGGCGTTCCTCGACTCCACCCTGGACCGGGTCGCGGACGCGGCGATCTTCGGCGGTCTGGCGATGTGGTACGCGGGCAAGGGTGACAACGACCTGCTCTGCGCGGTGGCGATCTTCTGCCTGGCGAGCGGTCTGGTGGTGTCGTACACCAAGGCCCGGGCGGAGAGCCAGGGCCTGCCGTGCGACGTGTCGGGGCTGGTGGAGCGGGCCGAGCGGCTGGTGGCCAGCCTGGTGGCGGCCGGGGTCGCGGGTCTGCACAAGTTCGGTGTGCCGTACGTGGAGTGGCTGCTGCCGGTGGCGTTGTGGCTGGTCGCGGCGGGCAGCCTGGTGACGGTGTTCCAGCGGATGCTGACCGTGCGCCGGGAGGCGTTCGAGGCCGACCGAGCGGCGGCCGGGAGCTGATGGGGGGCGTCCTGCGGTGACGGACCGACTGGTGTACTGGGCGTACGCGCTGGGGTGGGGGCTGCTGAAGCACCTGCCGGAGCGGGCGGCCCGGGGGCTGTTCGACTGGCTGGCGGACTACGCGTGGCGCAAGCGCGGCAAGCGGGTGCTCCAGCTGGAGGCGAATCTGCGCCGGGTCCGTCCGGGGCTGGACGAGGCGGCGCTGCGGGCGCTGTCCCGGGCCGGGATGCGCTCGTACCTGCGGTACTGGATGGAGTCGTTCCGGCTGCCGGTGTGGAGCCGGGAGCGGGTGGCCCGGGACGTCCGGGTGGAGGGCTTCGAGCACCTGCGGGAGGCTCTGGAGGCCGGGCGGGGCGCGGTGATAGCGCTGCCGCACATGGGCAACTGGGACCTCGCGGGGACCTGGGTGGCGCAGCAGGGCTACCCGTTCACCACGGTCGCGGAGCGGTTGAAGCCGGAGCGGCTGTTCGACCGGTTCGTGGCGTTCCGGGAGGGCCAGGGCATGGAGGTCCTGGCGCTGACCGGCGGTTCGGTGAACGTGATCGGCACGCTGGCGCGGCGGCTGCGCGAGGGCCGGCTGGTCTGCCTGGTGGGGGACCGGGACCTGTCCGAGGCGGGCATCGGGGTGTCGTTCTTCGGTGAGGGGACCCGGATGCCGGCCGGTCCGGCGGCGCTGTGCCAGCGGACCGGGGCGGCGCTGCTGCCGGTGACGCTCTGGTACGACGGCCCGGTGATGCGGGCGCGGATCCACCCCGAGGTGCCGGTGCCCGAGGAGGGCGACCGCAAGGAGCGCACCCGGGCGATGACCCAGGCGATGGCGGACGTGTGGGAGCGTGGCATCGCCGAGCACCCGCAGGACTGGCACATGCTGCAGCGGTTCTGGCTGGCCGACCTGCCGGCCCGTGGGGCGGTGGGGGCGGCGGCCGCGGAGCGCGCGGCGGCTCCCGAGCCCGCCGCCGAGGCCTCCGGGTCCTGACCCCGTTCCGTCCGCCCGCCCGACCGTCCGAAGGAGCTTGAGGAACCCGTGAAGATCGGCATCGTCTGCCCGTACGACTGGGACGTCCCCGGTGGGGTGCAGTTCCACATCCGGGACCTGGCCGAGCACCTGATCGGTCTGGGGCACGAGGTGTCGGTGCTGGCGCCGGCCGAGGACGACGAGGCGCTGCCGCCGTACGTGGTCCCGGCCGGGCGGTCGGTGGCGGTGCCGTACAACGGGTCGGTGGCGCGGCTGAGCTTCGGGATCCTGTCGGCGGCGCGGGTGCGGCGGTGGCTGCACGACGGGCGGTTCGACATCCTGCACGTGCACGAGCCGGCCGCGCCGAGCCTGTCGATGCTGGCCGCCTGGTCGGCGACCGGGCCGATGGTGGGGACCTTCCACACCTCCAACCCGCGGTCGCGGGTGATGATCGCGGCCTCGCCGATCCTCCAGCCGGGGCTGGAGAAGATGCGGGCCCGGATCGCGGTGTCGGAGTACGCCCGGCGCACCCTGGTGGAGCACCTGGGCGGGGACGCGGTGGTGATCCCGAACGGCGTGGACGTGGGCTTCTTCGCCGAGGCCGAGCCGGACGAGCGCTGGACCGGCCACGCGGCGAAGGGGGAGCCGGGGACGATCGGCTTCATCGGGCGGATCAACGAGCCGCGCAAGGGCCTGCCGACGCTGCTGGCGGCGCTGCCGAGGATCCTGGCGGAGCGTCCGGGGGTGCGGCTGCTGGTGGCGGGCAAGGGCGACGAGGAGGAGGCCGTCGCCGGCCTGGCGCCCGAGGTGCGCCGGCAGGTGGAGTTCCTCGGCATGGTGAGCGACCGGGACAAGGCCCGGCTGCTGCGCAGCGTGGACCTGTACGTGGCGCCGAACACCGGCGGCGAGAGCTTCGGGATCATCCTGGTCGAGGCGATGTCCGCGGGCGCGCCGGTGCTGGCGAGCGACCTGGACGCGTTCAAGCAGGTGCTGGACGGCGGGGACGCGGGCGAGCTGTTCCCGGTGGAGGACGCGGAGGCGCTGGCCCGGACGGCGCTGCGGCTGCTGGGCGATCCGGCGCGGCTGGCGGAGCTGCGGGAGGCCGCCTCGCGGCACGTGCGGCGGTTCGACTGGTCGACGGTCGGCGCGGACATCCTGGCGGTGTACGAGACGGTGACGGCGGGCGAGGCCGCGGTGGTCGAGGAGGACGTGCGCAGCGGTCGGCGCGGCCGGTTCGGGCTGGCCCGGGACTGATCCCCGGGGGCGGGGCCGGGGGCCGGCGGCGTTAGGGTCGGGCGTCCGTACCACTGCGATCCACGGGGGCAGACCATGCCGCAGATCTCCGTCGACTACTCGGCCGACCTGGCCGGCACCTTCGACCGCCGGGGCCTCGGCCTGGCGATCAACCGGCTGGCGGAGGAGACGATCGACGCCAAGCCGGACTCCTGCAAGACGGTGTTCCGGCAGAGCGAGGTGCTGGTGGTCGGCACCGGCGGGGCCGCCGGCGACACCCAGGTGTTCGTGGAGTTCCAGATCTTCCCGGGCCGGGCGCCGCAGGCGAAGGCGGCGCTGAGCGAGGGCGTGCTGGCGCTGCTGGCCCGGTACGTCCGGCCGAAGCCGGGCACCCGGCTGTTCACGGCGGTGAACGTCGTGGACATCGACCGCGAGAGCTACCGGAACGCGACCGCTTAGGGGCCTGTCTTCGAACTCCCGTCGTTCGCCCGGAGGGCGGGCGGGGCGGCGTTGGGGTGCGTGCATCGCAAGGCGGAGGAGGGAGCCACTGCGGAGCATTGGCGACCGA
>NZ_JBEXJK010000115.1:0-21059 GCF_040609095.1 Kitasatospora sp. NPDC004799 | reverse complement strand
GGGTTCGCCGCCGGTGGCCGGCGTGGTCGGGGCGGTCGGCGCGCTCGGGGTGGCGCTGGCGCTGGGGCTGGTGCTCGCGGGGGCGGTCGGCCAGGGGGTGGCGTCGGGGGCGCCGGAGCCGGTCCGGAGGTCGAAGTCCTGGGCGGGGGTGCCGTCGAGGGCGGCGGCCGTGTAGGCGGTCCAGATCCGGGTGGGGAAGGCGCCGCCGTTGATCCGGGTGAGTCCGGCGGTGCCGGCCAGCGGTTCCTTGGCGTGGGTCTTCGGGTTCTCCCGGAACAGGCCGACGGTGGTGGCGAGTTCGGGGGTGTAGCCGGCGAACCAGGCGGAGAGGTTGGAGTCGGTGGTGCCGGTCTTGCCGGCGGCCGGGCGGCCGAGGTCGAGGGCGGCGGCGCCGGTGCCGCGCGGGCTGATGACGTCGCGCAGCACGTCGGTGACGGAGTCGGCGATCTCCCGGTCGAGGGCCTCGGTGGCGTGGTGGGCGGGCATCTCGGGGACGTCGACGGCGCCGCCGGGGTTGACGCGTTCGAGTTTGCCGACGGACCAGGGGGTGTGGGCCTGGCCGTGGTCGGCGAGGGTGGCGTAGGCGGCGGCCAGGTCGAGGGCGCTGGGGGTGGCGGTGCCGAGGGTCATCGAGGTGTTGGCCGGGTCCATGCCGCGGACGCTGTCGGGGATGCCGAGTCTGACGGCGGTCTCGCGGACGCGGGCGAGTCCGGCGTCCACGCCCTCCTGCGCGTACACGGAGTTGACGGACTTGACCATGGCGTGGCGCAGGGTGATGTCGCCGTAGTCGATGTCGTCCTCGTTGGGCGGGGCGTACGGGGTGGGGCCGCCGGTGACGGGGCGTTCGCTGGTGCCGTCGTAGCGGGTCTCGACGGTGATCGGGCGGCCGTCGGGGGCGTGCTGGGCGACCAGGCCGGCGGCGAGGTCGATCGGTTTGAAGGTGGAGCCGATCTGGTTGTCCTGGCGCAGCGCGTCGTTGTAGGGCTGCTTGGTGTAGTCGGGGCCGCCGTAGACGGCGACGACCCGGCCGGTGGCGGGTTCGACGGAGGCGCCGGCGACCCGGACGTCGGTGTCGGTGTCGGGGCGGGCCCGGGGGTCGAGTTCGCCGGTGAGCTGGTCCTGGACGGCCTTGACGAAGGCGTCCTGCCGGGGCTTGTCGAAGGTGGTGGTGATGCGCCAGCCGCCGGCCTTGAGGGTGGCGGCGTCGAGGGTGCCGGAGGAGATGAGGTAGTCGTCGGCGACGCCGACCAGGTAGCCGGCCTGGCCGGCCAGGCCGGTGGCGGGCTGGGGGTCGATCGGGTCGGGGAAGGCGGTGGCGGCGCGGTCGGCGGGGGTGAGGAAGCCGAGCTGGACCATGCCGTCGAGGGCGTAGTGCCAGCGGGCGAGGGCCTTCTCGCGGTTGGCGGGGGTGGCCGTTTTGACGTCGTAGAGGCTGGGGGCCTGGAGCAGGGAGGCGAGGTAGGCGCCCTGGCCGAGGGTGAGCCGGGCGGCGTCGACGCCGTAGTAGGCGTGGGCGGCGCTCTGGATGCCGTAGGCCCCGCGGCCGAAGTAGCTGCTGTTGAGGTAGCCGGCGAGGATCTCGCGCTTGTCGCGCTGCTGGTCGACCTTGAGGGCGATGAGCAGTTCGCGGCCCTTGCGCTCGATGGTGCGGTCCTGGGTGAGGTAGTAGTTCTTGACGTACTGCTGGGTGATGGTGGAGCCGCCCTGCATGCCCTTGCCGGTCAGGGTGTTCCAGCCGGCCCGGAGCATGCCCTTCAGGTCGATGCCGCGGTTCTGGTAGAAGGTGCGGTCCTCGGCGGAGACGACGGCCTGCTGGGTCTGGAGCGGGATCTGGTCGATGGTGACGTCGGTGCGGTTGACGGCGCCGGTGCGGGCGATCTCGGTGGTGCCGTCCGCGTAGAGGTAGATGTTGTTCTGGGCGACGGCGTGGGCGTTGGGGTCGGGCACCGGGACGATGACGTAGAGCACGGCGAAGCCGCCGACGGCGAGCAGGAACAGCGCGGTGAGGGTGCCGAGGGTGACCCGCCAGGTGGGCAGGAGCCGGCGCCAGAGCGGGAGGGCGCGACGGGCCTCGCGGCGGGCGGCCCGTTTGGCCTGGCGGCGGGTGCTCAAGGTCATGCCGAGATTATCTGCTATTTGACGTCGGATCAGGCCGGGAAAACCGGGTGCGGGTGGTGCGGTCCGGCGGTACGGTGAAAGGTGCAAACCACATAGCGCAGCCACTTTCGCAGCTCCGCCCGCCAGGCCCGGCACCCCCGGGTACGGCCGGTCGGAGCCGCTGGGGCGTGCGCGCCGGTGCCCGCGGGCATCCGTCTGCCCGCATTTGTCGACAAGGAGACATTATGCTGAGTCCCGCGCCCGCCGAGGCCTCCGCCGGGCGGCCCCCCGATCCCGCGCCCGCCGGATTCCCCCTGGGGCTCTACGCCGCCGTCGCCCGCGGCGCCTTCCACCGCCACGCGACCTACCGGGCCGCCACCCTGGCCGGCGCCTTCACCAACACCGTCTTCGGCTGCATCCTCGCCTACACCTTCATCGCGCTCTGGCAGGCCCGCCCCGGCCTCGGCGGCTACGACGTGAGCCAGGCCGTCACCTACATCTGGGTCTGCCAGGGCCTGATGCCCACCATCGCGATCTTCGGCGGCGGCGTCGAGGACGACGTCCGGGCGCGGTTCCGCAGCGGGGACATCGCCGTCGACCTCTACCGGCCGGTGGACTTCCTGGGCTGGTGGCTGGCGAGCGACCTCGGCCGGGCCGGCTACCACCTGCTGGTCCGCGGCGGGGCGCCGCTGCTGATCGGCGCGCTGCTCTTCCACTTCCGGCTGCCCGAACGGCCGGTCACCTGGCTGGTCTTCCTGCTCTCGGTGCTGCTCGCCGAGGTGGTCAGCTTCGGGCTGCGGTTCCTGGTCGCGCTCACCGGCTTCTGGCTGCACGACTCCGAGGGGGTGAACTCGGTGACGATGGTGGTGACGATGTTCCTCTCCGGGATGCTGCTGCCGCTCACGCTCTTCCCCGGCTGGCTCGGCGACCTCGCCCAGGTGCTCCCGTGGGCGGCGCTGGCGCAGCTGCCCGCCGACCTGTTCCTGGAGCACACCACCGGTGCGGCCGTGCTCGGGCCGCTCGGCCTCCAACTCGCCTGGGCCGCGGTGCTGCTGGCGACCGCGCGCGGGGTGCAGGTGCTGGCGACCCGCAAGGTGGTGGTCCAGGGTGGCTGACCCCGGCCTCGGAGCCCCCGCCGTCCCCGACTCCGCCGTCCCCGACTTCGCCGTCGCCCGGACCCGCTGGGCGGTCCCGGCCCGCTGGGCGACCCGTACCCGCTGGGCCGCGCGCGCCTGGTGGCTGTGCGCCGCCATGTGGACCCGTTCGAGCATGTCCTACCGGGCCTCGTTCACGATGATGTTCGCGGCCAACACGGTGATCACCTTCCTCGACTTCGCCGTGATCGTCCTGATGTTCCGGCACACCGCCACGCTCGGCGGCTGGGCCCTGCCCGAACTCGGCTTCCTCTACGGCACCTCCGGCTTCGCCCTCGGCATGGCCAACATGCTGGTCGGCAGCATCGACGCGCTCGGCGACCGGATCCGCACCGGGACGCTCGACGTGATGCTGATCCGGCCCGCCCCGGCGCTCGCCCAGCTCTGCGCCGAGCGCTTCTCGCTGCGCCGGATCGGCCGGCCGGCCCAGTCGGCGGCGGTGCTGCTCTGGTCGCTCGCCGCCCTGGAGGTCGGCTGGACCTGGGACAAGGTGCTGCTGACGGTCGTCCTGCTGATCAGCGGCACGGTCATCTACTGCGCGATCTGGATCGGCTTCGCCTGCCTGCAGTTCTGGTGGGGCGAGACCCGGGAGTTCCAGAACTCCTTCACCTTCGGCGGCGGCGTGATGCTGCAGTACCCGCCGACCGTGTTCGCCAAGGAGCTGGTGCTCGGCGTGGTCTTCGTCGTCCCGCTGGCCTTCGTCAACTGGCTGCCCGCACTGCACATCCTGGGCCGGCCCGACCCGCTCGGCCTGCCCGTCGCCTTCCGGTTCGCCTCCCCGCTCGTCGCCGCGCTCTGCGTCCTCGCGACCGGCCTCGCCTGGCGGGCCGGGCTGCGCGCCTACCGCGGCACCGGCAGCTGAACCCCCCATCCCCCGAAGGAGCTTCCATGGCACTGATCGAACTCCAGGACGTCCGCCGCAGCTTCACCGTCCGCACCCGCACGGGCCGGTTCAGCCGGGCCAAACGCGAGGTCCGCGCGGTGGACGGGCTCAGCTTCACCGTCGGGGCCGGCGAGTGCGTCGGCTACATCGGGCCCAACGGGGCCGGCAAGTCCACCACCATCAAGATGCTCACCGGCATCCTCGTCCCCAGCTCCGGGCGGCTGCGGGTGGCCGGGGTCGACCCGGCCCGCGAACGCGTCGCGCTGGCCCGCCGGATCGGCGTCGTCTTCGGCCAGCGCACCACCCTCTGGTGGGACCTGCCGCTGCGCGACTCCTTCGAGCTCGCCCGCCGGATCTACCGAATCCCCGACGCCCGGTACCGCGAGAACCTCGACCGCTGCGTCGAACTGCTCGACCTCGGCGGCCTGTTGGACACCCCGGTGCGCCAGCTCTCGCTCGGCCAGCGGATGCGCGGCGACCTCGCGGCGGCGCTGCTGCACGACCCCCAGGTGCTCTACCTGGACGAGCCGACCATCGGCCTGGACGTGGTCAGCAAGGGCCGGGTGCGGGAGTTCCTGCGCGAGGTCAACCGGGACCGGGGCACCACCGTGCTGCTCACCACCCACGACCTGACCGACATCGAGCAGCTCTGCGGCCGGGTGATGGTGATCGACCACGGCCGGGTGGTGTACGACGGCGGGCTGGAGGGCCTGCACGCCACCGGGCGCAGCGAGCGCACGCTGGTGGTGGACCTCGCCCAGGAGCTCGCGCACCCGGTCGAGGTGCCCGGGGCCCGGGTCACCAGGGTCGAGGGGCCGCGCCAGTGGCTGGCCTTCCCGGCCCAGGAGAGCGCCGCGCCGATCGTGGCGGCGGTCGCCGCGCGCTACCCGCTGGTGGACCTGTCGGTGCGCGAGCCGGCCATCGAGGACGTGATCGCCCGGATGTACGCGGAGGTCGCGATCGGCTGACCGCGGCGCGCACGCGCCCTCCCGGCCGCCGCGCGTCCGTGCGGCGGCCGGGAGCGTGTTCTGTTCCCCGTCGCCGGTGCGGGTGATCACCGTGACCCCGGGCCCGGGGCGCGAGTTGATCCGGCATCACTCGCCGACGCCGGAACCGGAGGCCCCCCGTCCGATGGCCGTACCCGACGTGACCGTGGTGGTCGCGGTCTACAACACCATGCCGTACCTCACCGCCTGCCTGGACTCGCTGGTCGGGCAGTCCCTGGCGCCGGGGCGGCTGGAGGTGGTGGCCGTGGACGACGGCTCCACGGACGGCGGCGGCGAGCTGCTCGACGAGTACGCCGCCCGTCACCCCGGGCTGTTCACGGTGGTGCACCAGGCCAACTCGGGCGGCCCGGCCGGCCCCACCAACCGGGGTCTGGAGCTGGCCCGCGGCCGCTACGTGCTCTTCCTCGGCGCGGACGACTGGCTCGGCGAGGAGGCGCTGGAGCGGCTGGTCGCGGCCGCCGACGCCTGGGGTTCGGACGTGGTGGTGCCCAAGCAGGTCGGGGTGAACGGGCGGCTGGTGCCGCAGGGGATCTTCCACGCCGACGCCGAGTCCGTGGGCTTCGCCGACTCCGCGCTGGCCTGGGCGCTGGCCGACACCAAGCTGTTCCGGCTCGACCTCGTCCGGCGCCACGGGCTGCGCCGCGACGAGGGGTTGAAGGTCTTCTCGGACCAGCCGTTCACCCTGGCGGCCTGCCTGCGGGCGGCCCGGGTGTCCGTCCTGGCCTCCTACGACTGCTACTTCCTGGTGCTGCGCGAGGACCGGGGCAACGTCACCGAGCGGGCCGGGGTGCTGGACCGGCTGCGCGGGATCGCCGCGCTCCAGCAGGTTGCCGCCGAACTGGCCGAGCCGGGCGAGGAGTTGGACGCCATCCGGGCGCGCAGCTTCAGCTGGGACGTGCCGCGCCTGCTGCAGGACGGCTTCCTGCTGCTGAGCGCGGACGCGCAGGAGCGGGTGTGCGTCGAGGTCGCCCGGCTGGTCGAGCGGTTCGGCGCCCGCGAGGTGTACCACCGGCTGCCGGTCGCCGAACGGGTGCGGCTCGAACTCGCCTCCGCCGTCCGGCCGGAGGCGCTGCGCCAGCAGATCCGCTACGAGGCGGCGCACGGCGATCCGCCGGTGGTGGCGGAGGGGCGGCGGCGGTACGCGGGCTACCCGGCGTTCCGCAACGCCGGGCTCGGGCTGCCGGACGAGCTGTTCCTGCTGCGGGAGGAGGCGGCCGAGGCGCCCGCCCCGCCGCTGGGCCTGGCGCGGCAGCTGTGGCGCGGGCTCGTCCCGGCACAGGTGCGGCGCGGGCTGCGGCGCCACCCGGCGTGGCGCCGGCTGGCCGACTCGGTGAACGGAGGACGGGGATGAGCCTGGACGTCTGCGTGGTCGGGCTGGGCAAGCTGGGCCTGCCGCTGGCGGTGCAGTTCGCGCTGAAGGGCCACCGGGTGACGGGCGCGGACATCGCGCCCGGCGTGGTGGACAGCGTCAACCGGGGCGTGCCGCCGTTCCCCCGGGAGGCGGGGCTGGACCAGGCGCTGAAGCGGGTCGTCACCGAGGGCCGGCTGCGGGCCACCACCGACACCACGGCCGCGGTGGCCCGGGCCGAGGCCGTCGTGCTGGTCGTCCCGCTGGTCACCGCCGCCGACGGCAGCCCGGACTTCGCCCTGCTCGACGCCGCCACCGACGCCGTCGCGGCCGGGCTGCGCCGGGGCACCCTGGTCAGCTACGAGACCACCCTGCCGGTCGGCACCACCCGGGAGCGCTGGGCGCCCCGGCTGGCGTCCCGGTCCGGGCTCGCGGCCGGGACGGACTTCGCGCTGGTGTTCAGCCCGGAACGGGTCCGCACCGGACGGGTCTTCGCCGACCTGCGGCGCTACCCCAAGCTGGTCGGCGGCCTGGACGCGTCCTCCACCCGGCGCGGCGCCGAGTTCTACCGGGCGGTGCTGGACTTCGACCCGCGGCCGGACCTGCCCCGGCCCAACGGCGTCTGGGAGCTGGCCTCGGTGGAGGCGGCCGAGTTCAGCAAGCTCGCCGAGACCACGTACCGGGACGTCAACATCGCGCTGGCCAACCAGTTCGCCCGGTACGCGGACGAGGTCGGCGTGGACTTCGCGGAGGTCGCCGAGGCCTGCAACTCACAGCCGTACAGCCACCTGCACCGGCCGGGCATCGCGGTCGGCGGGCACTGCATCCCGGTCTACCCGCGGCTGTACCTGTGGAACGACCCGGGCGCGACGGTGGTCCGGGCGGCGCGCGAGGCCAACCTGGCGGTGCCGGGGTACGCGGTCGGCGTGCTGGCGGGGGCGGTGCCGGGCGGGATCGCCGGGCAGGGCGTGCTGGTTCTCGGCGCCTCGTACCGGGGCGGGGTCAAGGAGACGGCGTACTCCGGGGTGTTCCCGCTGGTCGAGGCGGTGCGGTCGGCGGGCGGGCGGCCGTACGTCAGCGATCCGCTGTACGAGGCGGAGGAGTTGGCGGCGCTCGGGCTGCCGCCGTACGGCGGGGAGCCGGTGGTGGCGGCGGTGCTGCAGGCGGACCACCCGGAGTACCGGGACCTGACGCCGGTGGACCTGCCGGGGGTGCGGGTGCTGCTGGACGGGCGGCGGTGCACGGACCCGAAGCGCTGGGCGGGCGCGGAGGTGCGGCGGATGGTGCTGGGCGGGGCGTGAGGGCCGGGCCGGGCGCTGCCGTTCGGTCGGCGCGCGCCGGGCGTGCGGGCCGTTCCTCCCGGTGCGTGAGGCCCCCGGGGGCGCGTGATCGCGAGGCGCGCCCCCGTCCGCGCCGGGCACCGGGCAGACTGGCGGGGTGAGTGACGATGCCTTCAGCGGGACCGGCCCCGGGGTCCGGTTCACCGCGGCCGACGAGCAGAAGAGACGCGGCGTCCGCCGGATGAAGACCATCGCGACCGGCCTGCTGGCCTTCGCGACCCTGGTCTTCGCCCTGGCCACCTGGGCCAAGGCGGCCGGCGCCGGCCCCTGGGCCGGGTACGTGGCGGCCGCCGCCGAGGCCGGCATGGTCGGCGCGCTGGCCGACTGGTTCGCGGTGACCGCGCTGTTCCGCCGGCCGTTCGGCCTGCCGATCCCGCACACCGCGATCATCCCGACCAAGAAGGACGCCTTCGGCCGCTCGCTCGGCGACTTCGTCGGCGAGAACTTCCTCTCCGGGCACGTGGTCCGCGGCCGTCTGGCGGCGCTCGGCATCGGCCGCCGGCTGGGGGAGTGGCTGGCCGCGCCGGGCAGCGCCGAGCGGGTCACCAAGGAGGCCTCGGCGGCGCTGCGCGGCCTGCTCGCGGTGCTCCGCGACGAGGACGTGCGGGCGGTGGTCGCCGAGGCGGTGACCAGGCGGGCCGCCGCCACCTCGGTGGCCGAGCCGATGGGCCGGATGCTCGGCAAGGTGGTCGCCGACGGCGGGCACCACGGGGTGGTGGACCTGGTCGCGGTCCGGGCGCACGGCTGGCTGACCACCAACCACGAGGAGGTGGTCCAGAAGGTCACCCAGAAGACCCCGGGCTGGACGCCCCGGTTCATCGACCACCAGGTCGGCGAGCGGGTCTACAAGGAGCTGCTGCGCTTCGTCACCGACATCCGGGACGACCCGGACCACCCGGCCCGCGGCGCGATCGACAACTTCCTCGCCGACTTCGCGACCGAGCTGCAGACCGATCCGGAGACCATCGCCCGGGTCGAGCGGGCCAAGGCCGAGCTGCTGGCCCGTCCCGAGGTGCAGGACCTGATCAACTCCACCTGGGCGGCCGTGCGCACCCTGGTGATGGGCGCGGCCGAGGACGAGGACAGCGAACTGCGCCGGCGCATCCGCGACGGCGTGCGCGGCTTCGGCGAGCGCCTGGCCACCGACCCCAAGCTCCAGGCCAAGGTGGACGGCTGGCTCCAGGACGCCGCCCAGTACCTGGTCGACACCTACCGCACCGAGATCACCTCGCTGATCTCCGAGACGGTGGCGGGCTGGGACGCCGACGACGCCTCCCGCAAGATCGAGGCCAACGTCGGCCGCGACCTCCAGTTCATCCGGATCAACGGCACCGTGGTCGGCGCCCTCGCCGGGCTGCTGATCCACACCGTGGCGGCCGCGCTCGGCGGGTGATCCCGGGCACGGCCTATCCTTGGCGGCACTGTCGTCGGTGCGCGTGACACGTGACGTCGCGCGTGGAGAAGGAAGAAGGGAACGACCGTGGTCCAGCCGGACGGAAGTCGGATCGGGAACCCCACAGACCGGAGCATCGAGGCGTTCATCGCCGGGATGCCCAAGGCGGAGCTGCACGTCCACCACGTCGGCTCGGCCTCGCCGCGGGTCGTCGCGGAGCTGGCCGCCCGGCACGCCGGGAACTCCAGGGTGCCGACCGACCCGGCCGCGCTCGCCGAGTACTTCACCTTCACCGACTTCGCGCACTTCATCGAGGTCTACCTGAGCGTCGTGGACCTGGTCCGGGACGCCGAGGACGTCCGCGCGCTCACCTACGGGGTGGCCGAGGACATGGCCCGGCAGAACATCCGGTACGCCGAGCTGACCATCACCCCGTACTCCTCGGTCCGCCGGGGCATCCCCGAGGTCGCCTTCATGGAGGCGATCGAGGACGCCCGGCTGCGCGCCGAGAAGGAGCTCGGCGTGGTGCTGCGCTGGTGCTTCGACATCCCGGGCGAGGCCGGGTTGGAGTCGGCCGAGGTGACCGCCCGGCTGGCCACCGAGCTGGCCCCCGAGGGCCTGGTCAGCTTCGGCCTGGGCGGCCCGGAGATCGGCGTGCCGCGCCCGCAGTTCAAGCCGTACTTCGACCGGGCCCGCGCGGCCGGCCTGCACAGCGTCCCGCACGCGGGCGAGACCACCGGGCCGGAGACGGTCTGGGACGCGATCCGGGTGCTCGGCGCCGAGCGCATCGGGCACGGCACCCAGGCGGTGAAGGACCCGGCGCTGATCGACCACCTGGGCGAGCACCGCATCCCGCTGGAGGTCTGCCCGACCTCCAACATCGCCACCCGGGCCGTGGAGCGGATCGAGGACCACCCGATCAAGCGGATGGTGGAGGCCGGGCTGCTGGTGACGGTCAACAGCGACGACCCGCCGATGTTCGGCACCGACCTCAACACCGAGTACGCGGTGGCGGCGCGGCTGCTGGGCCTGGACGAGGCCGGGGTGGCGGGGCTGGCCCGCAACGCCGTCGAGGCCTCCTTCCTGGACGGGGCGGGCAAGGCCCGGCTGGCCGGGGAGATCGACGCCTACCTGGCCGGGTGGCAGCGGCCGTAGGTCCTCGCCCCGCCGCGTTTCCCCTGGTGAACCGCCCCGTCGACCCCGGTCGGCGGGGCGGTTCCGTTGTCGGCGCCAGAGCCGTTCGGGTGATGGCGCCACAGTGGTGCCACAAATGGCTCGACATGGCGCCACGGCTGTGCCAAGCTATCAGCCATGGACCTCACGCCGTACGTGGAAAACCTCCGGAACGAGCTCGCGGTGGCCGCCGCCACCGGCGGGGACGAAGCCCGCGCGCTGGCCGAGCGGCTGACGCTCCCGCTGGAGTCGGCCGTGCGGCTCACCCTGCTCAACGCGCTCTCGGCCGCCATGGGCGAGGTCACCCGCGACCTCGCCCCCGGCTCGGTGGACGTGCGCCTGCGCGGCCTCGACCCGGAGTTCGTGGTGACGGCGCCGCCCGGCTCGGACGCCTTCCACGGCGACCTGCCGCCGGTGGTGCCGCCGTCGGGGGTGATGGCGCCGCCCGTGGTGCCGATGGCGCCATCCGTGGTGCCGCCGGTGGTGCCGGGGGTACCGGGGGTGCCCTCGGGATCGCCTTCGGGCTCGCCGGAGCCGGACGAGACGGGCACCGCCCGGATCAACCTGCGCCTGCCGGCCCACCTCAAGGCCCGGGCGGAGGAGGCCGCCGCCGAGGCCGGGCTCTCGCTCAACGCCTGGCTGGTCCGGGCCCTGGCCGGCGCGCTGGAGGGCGGTGAGCCGGCCCGCCGTCCGGTGGCCGAGCCGGGCAGCCGGGTCGCGCGCAGCATCGGCGGCCAGGGCTACACCGGCTGGGTCCACTAGGCGTCCGCACCACCCGCAGCATCCGCACGACCTCCCGCACCACCTTCTGCACCTTCGACGTCACCCCCGCTCCGACCAGCGGGAACACCAACACGAGTCACAAGGACGGGACAGCCATGCCTACGTACGAGATCGACGGCCCGATTTCCGCCATCCTCGAGTTCGACATCGGCTCGGTCTGGATCAAGGCGGGCAAGCGCACCGACGCCGTGGTCGAGGTCCGGCCCGCCAACCCGGCCAAGGACGCGGACGTCAGGGCCGCCGAGCAGACCCAGGTCGACTTCTCCGGCGGCCGGCTCGGCATCAAGGCCCCCAAGCAGCGCTCCGTCTTCACCAGCAAGAAGGGCGGGATCGAGATCCTGGTCGAGCTGCCGGCCGGCTCCGACGTCCACAGCGAGTCCCCGATGGCCGAGTTCGTCACCGAGGGGCCGCTCGGCGACTGCCGGCTGAAGACCTCGCTCGGCCGCATCCAGGTCGAGAGCGCCGAGAGCGCCCGGCTCGACAGCGGCTTCGGGGACGTCCGGCTCGGGGCGACGACCGGGGACGCCGAGGTGTCCGGCGCGGGCCGGATCGAGATCGGCTCCGTCGGGGGCCGGCTGACGGTCAAGAACAGCATCGGCGACACCGAGATCGACGAGGTGCACGGCGAGCTGCACGCCAACGCCTCCAACGGCCGGATCCACATCGGCTCGGCCGAGGGGAACGTGGACGCCAAGTCGGCGCACGGCCACATCCGGGTCGGCCGGGTGGTCCGCGGCCAGGTCACCCTGCAGACCAGCCTGGGGGACGTGGAGGTCGGCATCGCCGAGGGCACCGCGGCCTGGCTCGACGTGCACAGCAAGGTCGGCGGCGTCCGCAACGACCTCGGCCCCACCCGGGGCCCGGGCGACGCGGTGGAGACGGTCGAGGTCCGCGGCCGCACCCAGGTCGGCAACGTCGTGGTCCGGAGGGCGTGATGGCGACGACCTCGACGGCCCCGGTGGCCCCGGCGGTCTCGGCGCACCCGGCGATCTCGGCCACCGGGCTCACCAAGTCCTACGGCGACAAGGCGGTCCTGACGGGCGTCGACCTGGAGATCCCGGCGGGCAGCGTGTTCGCCCTGCTCGGGCCCAACGGCGCCGGCAAGACCACCGCCGTGCAGATCCTCTCCACCCTGATCCCCGCCGACGGCGGCTCGGCCCGGGTGGCCGGGTACGACGTCGAGCGCGAGGCCGACGGGGTGCGCGGGGCGATCGGGGTGACGGGCCAGTTCTCGGCGGTGGACAACCTGCTCACCGCCGAGGAGAACCTGATGCTGATGGCCGACCTCAACCACCTCCGCCGTCGGGAGGGGCGGAGGCGGGCGGAGGACCTGCTGCGGCGCTTCGACCTCACCGAGGCCGCCCGCAAGCCCGTCGTCACCTACTCCGGCGGCATGCGGCGCAAGCTCGACCTCGCGATGACGCTGGTCGGGAACCCCCGGGTGATCTTCCTGGACGAGCCGACCACCGGGCTGGACCCGCGCAGCCGGCGCACCATGTGGGAGATCATCAGGGGCCTGGTCGCCGACCACGGGGTGACGATCTTCCTCACCACCCAGTACCTGGAGGAGGCCGACCAACTCGCCGACCGGATAGCCGTCCTGGACGGCGGCCGGATCGTCGCCGAGGGCACGGCCGAGGAGCTGAAGCGGTTCGTCCCCGGCGGGCGGATCCGCCTCCAGTTCGCGGACGCCGGCTCGCTGGCCACCGCCGCCGCGCTGTTCGACTACGCCACGGCCGACACCGAGGCGCTGCGGCTGGAGATCCCGGGGGACAACTCCGTGGTCACCGTGAAGGCCGTACTGGACGCGCTCGACAACGCGTCCGTGGCGGCCGAGTCCCTGGTCGTGGAGACGGCCGACCTGGACGACGTGTTCCTCCAACTGACCGGGGAGGGTGTGCGATGAGTACGGCCACGGGAACGGCCGGCTACGTGCTCAGCGACTCGCTGACCATGCTGCGCCGCAACCTCAAGCACGCGCTGCGGTACCCGTCCCTGACCTTCGCGGTCGTGGTGATGCCGGTCATGATGCTGCTGCTGTTCAACTACGCCTACGGCAGCACGCTGGGCGCCGGCATCGGCGGCGGGAACTACATCGACTACGTGACGCCCGGCATCGTGCTGATGGCGGCCACCTCCGGGTCGCTGGTCACCGCGATCGGCATCTGCACCGACATGACCGAGGGCATCGTCAACCGCTTCCGCACGATGGCGATATCGCGCTCCGCCTTCCTGGCGGGGCACGTGGTCGGCAGCGTCATCCAGACCATGATCGGGCTGGCGCTGGTGATCGGCGCGGCCCTGGCGATGGGCTTCCGGCCGAACGCCGGGCCGGTGGAGTGGCTGGCCGCGATGGGCCTGCTGCTCTTCCTCACCATCGCCCTGACCTGGATATCGGCCGGCATCGGCCTGGTGGCCAAGACGGTCGAGAGCGCCAGCAACATGCCGATGCCGCTGCAGTTCCTGCCCTTCCTCGGCAGCGCCATCGTGCCGACCGACTCCATGCCGACGGCCCTGCGCTGGTTCGCCGAGTACCAGCCCTTCACCCCCATGATCGAGACCCTGCGCGGGCTGCTGCTGGGCACCGGGATCGGCAGCAGCGCCTGGAGCGCCCTGGCCTGGTGCACCGTGCTGACGCTGGTCGGCTTCTTCTGGTCGAGGAGCGTCTTCTACCGGCGGTGACGGGGGTACGGCCGGTGGGCCGAGCGGCCCGGACGACGGAGCACCCGTCGGCCGGGCCGTTCGGCACCCCCGTAGTAAAGTCCCGGCAAAGGACGACTCCGGGGGAGCAAATGACGGCGACGCGCCGCAGGCGGATCGTGTGGTGCCTCCGAGGTGCGGCGCTGGCGGCCTTCCTGGTGTACCTGCCGGGCTACTTCTCCTCCCGCCAGGGCGGGCTGGTCGAGGTCGAACGCTGGCTGAACCACCCGGTGCTGCTGCTCGGGACGGCGGTCGCGCTGGCCGTGGCCTCGGCGGTGGCCCAGTTCGAGTTCCGTACCCGGTGGGCGCAGATCGGCTGTGCGGCCGTCCTGTCGCCGCTGCTCGTCATCGGGGCGGCGGTCGGAGGCCTGGCGTGGTTCTTCGGCGGCGACGGCCGGCTGGTCGACCGCAAGCCCGACCCGAGCCGCGCCGACCACGTGCTGAGCGTCACCGACATCGCCTTCTCGATCGATCCGGTCTACCGGGTGGAACTGCTGACCGGCAGCGGCTGGTCGGCCCGGCACTGGGGCCTCGGCACCTGGGACGAGGACGACGGCTTCGTCAGGGCCGACTGGTCCGGCCCCGGCCGGATCACGGTGACGCTGCAGAAGGAGGTCAAGGTCTTCACCGTGGAGGAGGACGGGACGCTCGGCGAGCCCTCGGTGACCCCTCGGCCCCGACAGCGCCCGTAGCCCGAGGAGCGCCTGTAGTAGGGTCCGCGCCGAATGATCGTTCAGGAACCGCCGGGGGGCGAGGCATGACAGCGGTACGCCGCAAGCGGATCGTGTGGGGGCTCAGAGGGGCGGCGCTCGCGGCGTTGCTGGCGTACGCGGCGGGCTGGAACTCGTCCCGCTCGGGCGGACTGGTCGTGGTCGAGCACGGGCTGAACCACCCGCTGCTGCTGGGCGGGTCGGCGGTTCTGCTGGTCGTGGTCTCACTGATCATCTCGATGGAGTTCCGTACCTGGGTGTCGCAGATCGGGTGCGCCATCGGCCTGATCGCGCTGGTCCTCGGCGGGATTCCGGTCGGGTTCCTGGGGATCGTCCTGAGCCGTGGCGGCTGGACCGAGCGGACGGCCGCCCCGGGCCACTCGGACCGGGTGCTCACCGTCACCGACGTCGCCTTCTCGATCGACCCGATCTACAAGGTGGAGTTGGTGTCCGGCACCGGCTGGTCCGCCCGCCACTGGAGCCTGGGCACCTGGGACACCGAGCAGACCGACTACGTCCGCGTCGACTGGTCGGGGCCGGACCGGATCACGATCACCCGGGCGGAGAAGCTCACGGTTTTCGACGTCCGCCCGGACGGCAGCCTGGGCGCCCCTCGCGAAGAGCCCCGGCCCCAGGGCCCGTTGATGCCGCGCTGAGGCGGCACGACGAGCCCGGCCCTCTTCGCGTCACCAGCGGTCGATGCCCATGGTGTCGGCCGCGCTGTGGACGGCGTTGTCGTGCGGGATCGACATGTCGGACTTCTTCTGGCCCGCCGGGAGGTTCCGGTCGGCGGCGCGGAACTCGTCCCGGGCCTCCGCGAGCAGGCCGGTGCCGTGGGAGACCGGGACGTCCTTGGTGCCGTGCGCCGGGTGGGACTTGGAGGCCGTCCTGCTGCCCGCGTTGATCAGGGTGGTGCGGGCCCGGTTGTAGTCGGCGACCTTGATGGTCTTCGGATTGCGGAGCTCCGCCCGCACCCCGGCCGTCGACGGCGCCTGCTCGGCGGCCCCGGCGGCGGGAGCGGCGGCGGTGAGCGCACCCGTCACGATGACGGTGGCGAAGGCGTTCCGAAGGGACCTGTGCATGAGGGTGTCCTTCCGATCGGGAGAGCGTCGAGGATTCGCCTCGCCGTGAGCACCGGGACAGTCGGGGTGCGAACGTCTCCGCCCTACCCCGGCCTCGGGTGGCGGAAAACCGGTTTCCGCTCGGGGAGTTCGGTGAGGATGGGATCAGGCCTTTTCCTGATTGTGCGCCAATAAGATTGGCGTAGAGGTGGGTTGGTGACCCGTAGCCCAGGCGCCAGGCGGAGGGTCGAGGGACTGCGGCGGAGCGAGGGGGAGCCCGGCCGGAGCCCCCGCGCTGCGGCAACCGGGGCAATGCGATTCGTGTGCTGACTCCACCCGGATTACTTGCCGTTGCGGGGCCCTGGTGCGGGTGGTTCTCTCGCCCTTGTGACCCAACGCGCGGTCACGGATTCGAGGAATCACCCTCGCAGAAGGAGAAATCCTTGTTCACCATCAAGAAGGCGGCCGCCTGCGCGGCCGCCGCCCTGGCCGCCACCGGCGCGACGGCCGCGGCAGGGCCCGCACCGGCGGGCCAGGCGCACAACGCGGGCCAGCTCGTGCGCTTCTACAACGAGGCCGTGAACGGCGTCCTGGACTCGGCCAAGTACGGTCCCGTCGCGATCGCCTGGCAGGCCAACGGCACGGTCTGGCAGAACTGGGTCCTCCGCCCGACCTCCCTCGGGTACCTGCTCGAGGCCCAGGGGAAGCCCGACAAGTGCCTCCAGGCGTACGCGGAGCCCGGGACGGAGATCCCGCTCGTCGAGTGCAACGTCAACATCCCGACCCAGCACTGGCAGCTCGACCGCACGGGCGACAAGGTCGTCATCGCCCAGGCGACGGACGAGGACTACGTCATCGCGGCCCAGAGCAACGGGAACCCCGTGGTGAAGGCGTTCCGCGACAACAGCCCGCGCCAGCTCTGGCTCGTGTCCGCCCCCTCCTGAGCCGGTGGTGCCGACTCCCGCCCCCGCCGGGTCGCCCCCGGCGGGGGCGGTTGACGTCGGGGCGGTCGGCGCGGGGGCGGCCACCCGGTGCCTCACCGCGTGCCGGTCACGCCTGCTGGTCCAGCGCGGCGAGCAGTTGGCCCGCCCGTCCGTCCGCCGCGGCGAAGGCGAGGTGGTCGTGGTAGTCGCGGGACTCGGTGATCAGGCCGTCCCTGACGCGCAGCACCTGGATGTTGGGGGTGTGGAAGGTGCGGCCGGTGGCGGGGTACAGGCCCTCGTAGTCGAACTCGGCGATCACCACCTCGGGGTCGTCGGTCCCGTGGACGCGGATGTTCTCCGTGCGCAGGCGAACCGCGTCGGCGGCCTCCAGAGCGGCGAAGCGCTCCCGAAGTGCCGCACGGCCGTGGAGGCGGCGCGGGGGGACGGGCGAGAAGACGATCTCCACCACGGCGTCCTCCGCGTAGAGCGCGGCGAGTTCGCTCCACTTGCCGGCCGAGATGAGGGTCGTCAGCTGCGCGAAGACCTCGCGCGGGGTCGCTGGTGCGGACATGGGCCGACCTCCGTGATCCCGCCGCCTACAATCGGATAGGCGACTCCGTTTCAGCGGAGACGATACGGATACGCCACTCCGTTTGTCCAGGCATCGCGAGGACCGCATGACGACAGATCAGAATCCGTCCACCGCCGGTTCGAAGCCCCTGCGGGCCGACGCGCGGCGGAACCGCGCCCGGCTGCTGGAGGTCGCCGAGGCGGTCTTCGCCGAGCGGGGGACCGGCGCCTCCACTGAGGAGATCGCCCGGGAGGCGAAGGTCGGCATCGCCACCGTGTTCCGGCACTTCCCGACGAAGGAGGCGCTGCTGGAGGCGGTGCTCGTCCGGCGGTTGGAGAAGCTGGCGGAGGAGGGGCGGCGGCTGGCGGCCGAGGCCGGCCCGGGGGACGCGCTGTTCGCGTTCTTCGACCTGGTGCTGGACCAGTCCCCGGTGAAGAACGCCTTCGCCGCCGCCCTCGCGGATGCCGGAGTCGACACCCGGGCGGCCACCTCCGACGCCGGACGCGCCGTCCGCGAGGCGCTCACCGCGCTGCTCGAAGACGCCCAGCGGGCGGGCGCGGTCCGGCGGGACCTGGAGGTGCCGGAGCTGACGGCGATCCTGGTGGGCACCTGCCGCATGCTGGAGCACCTGGACGGCCACCCGGAGGCCGCCCTGCGCGCCCGCACGGTCGTCCGCGACGGGCTGAGGGCGGGGACCGGGGGAGCCCGGCCGTGAGACCGGCGGGCTCGCACGGTCAGCCGCCTCTGGGTGGCTGAGCCCGCTCAGGCGCGCAGCAGGGCGTTGAACTCGCCGTAGTCGACGGTGTCCGTCAGGCAGGTGTAGGTGCCGGTGGTGGCCAGCTCCGTCGCGACCCGGCGGACGGTCGCGTACGCCGCCTCGGCGACCGCGGAGCCGAGGCTGACCCGGGCCACGCCCAGGCGCGACAGCTCCGCCACGGACGGGGCGCCCGGGCCGGCCAGGATGTTGACCGGCGCCGGGATGCCCGCGGTGAGGGCGGCGACGACGCCGGTGTCGGTGACGCCGGGGACGAAGACGCCGGAGGCTCCGGCGTCGAGGTAGGCGCGGGCGCGGTCCAGGGTCTCCTGGAGGCGGGCCTCCTCCGGGCCGGCGCCGAGCAGGTACGTGTCCACCCGCGCGTTGACGTAGAGCCGGAGACCGGCCTCGTCCGCCGCGGCGCGAGCGGCGGTGATGCGCGCGCACTGCTCGGTGACCGGGCGCAGGACGGAGCCGCCGTCCGCGTGCGCGTCCTCGATGTTGACGCCGACGGCCCCGGCGGCGACGACCCGGGCGACGGTGTCGGCGACCTCGGCCGGGGTGGCGCCGAAGCCGCTCTCGATGTCGGCGGTGACGGGGACGGACACCGCGTCCACCACCCGGCGGATCAACGCGATGGCCTGCTCCCGGTCGAGGCGGTTGCCGTCCGCCGCTCCCAGCGCCCAGGAGACGCCGGCGCTGGTGGTGGCGATCGCCCGGGCTCCCGCGGCCTCGACCAGGCGGGCGCTCGCGGCGTCCCAGGCATTGGCCAGAGCCAGCGGTGCGGCGGGGTCGTGGAGGGCGTGGAACAGCCGTGCGCTGTCGTGCTGTGCAGTCATGATCCGTATTCCACCGGCGAAAGCCGCTACGCCGCTGGCGGTTTCGCGACAGCACCGTCGGGCCGCGCCGGATGGGACCGGCCGCCGCGTAGGCCCCGCGGAAGTACCCCGCGAGTCCCGAGAAAAGATCAACGCCTCGTCAGCACCACCCCGACGAAGGACCCGGACGCTCCCGGGGCGGGGCGGTCTGGCCTGCACGATCCACCTCGTTGGCGAAGGCGGACGCCGACCGTTGGCGCTGCTGAGCACGCCCGGCACCGGGCGTGCTCGGTCAGCGTGCTGTGCATGCGCCGCAGCCTACGGCGTCATGATCCGCCGGACGGAACCTGGGCGGATCAACCGGCAGGGCGTCGCTCGGCCGCGTCGAAGGCGGGTGCGAGCGGGGCCAGGGTCGCGCGGAGCTGGTCGGGCAGTGCGCCGGTGGGTACGACCAGGCCGCCGCCGCCGAGGTTCCCGGCCGGCTGGAGCCAGCCCTCCAGGGCGATCCGCACGGCCGCGGCCACGCCGGCCGCGAGGACGCGGGCGGTGTGCGGTTCGGCGTCGGCCAGGCGTTCGGCGAGCACCGCCGCGAGCGGGGGCTCGATGCCGGCGGTGGAGTCGAGGAACGCGTCGCGCAGCGCGGGCCGGGTGGTGATCAGCAGCAGCGCCCGGTGCTCGTGCTCGCCGGTGTCGGTGTACTGCTCGACCACCGCGTCCGTGACGGCGTCGGCCAGGCGTACGTCTGCGGGCCCGGCCGCGACCGCCGCCGCGATGCGCGCCTCCCGGTCCGCGGTGACGGCGGAGACGATCGCCTGCTCGCGGCTGGCGAAGTAGTTGTTGTAGGTGCGCGGCGAGACCCCGGCCGCCTCGGCGATGTCCTCGACCCGCACCTGGTCCGGCCCGCGCTCGACGGCCAGGCGCAGGGCCGCCTCGCGCAGCGCCTCGCGCGTGGCCTGCTTCTTCCGCTCCCGCAGCCCCGGTGGTGGTGTCGTCACGGTGTCAGCGTTCCACACCGGGCTGCGTGCGCGCAAAGTTGCGCATGCGCAATCTTGCGCGCACGCAGTTTTCCTGTCAGGCTCGATGCGACCGAGACCGACGGAGGGGGCGCCACCATGCGCGCAAGAGGAATGACCTATGACACCGGGTTCGTCGTGCACGGCCGGACATCCCGGGAGCACTTCGACCCCGCGGTGGTCCGGCGCGAGCTCGCCGTCATCCGCGACGACCTGCACTGCAACGCCGTCCAGATCGTCGGCGGCGACCCGGACCGCCTGGAGCTGGCCGCCGCGGCCGCCGCCGAACTCGGCCTGGAGGTCTGGTTCTCGCCCTATCCGCTGGAGCTGGATCCGGAGCAGATCCTCGCGCTTCTCCGCGACTGCGCCGAGCGCGCGGAACGGCTCCGGCAGCAGGGGGCCGCGGTCGTGTTCGTCGCCGGGGTCGAGCTGAGCGTGATGAACCGCGGGTTCCTGCCCGGGGAGAGCCCGGAGGAGCGGGTCGAGGAGCTGATGGGCCGGCCCGAGCGGCGAGCGGAGGAGATGCGCGAACTCGGCGTGCGCATCAACGCGTTCCTCGGCGGCGCGGTGGCCGTGGTCCGCGAGCGCTTCCGGGGCAAGGTCACCTACGCGGCCATCCAGTTCGAGCAGGTCGACTGGACGCCCTTCGACTTCACGACCTTCGAGCTGATCCGCTCCGCCGAGGTCGCCGACCGGTTCCGCGAGGCGGTGCGGACCCTGGCCCAGGGCCCGAAGCCGCTCGCCATCACCGGGTTCGGCACCTCCGCCTACCGCGGCGCGGGGGACCGCGGCGGGCGGGTGCTGGAGGTGGTCGAGTACGACCCGGAGACCAGGGCCCCGGTCCGGCTGAACGGCGTGTACGAGCGTGACGAGGCCGGCCAGGCCGCGTACCTGAGCGAACTGCTGGAGGTCTTCGAGACCGAGGGCGTGGACAGCGCGTTCGTGTTCCTGTTCGCCCTGCCCGGCTACCCGCACCGCCCGGGCGGCGACCCCAGGGACGACCTGGACCGGGCCGGCCTGGGCATCGTGAAGCTCCTCGAAGGACGCCGGGGGCAGACCTACCCCGACATGGAGTGGGAGCCCAAGGCCGCCTTCACGGCGGTCGCGCAGCGGTACCGGAGGTGACAGGGGCCCGCGCGCGGCGGTGACCACGGCGCGTGCGGAGTGGGAAGTCGGCCGGTCCGACTTCCCACTCCGTGGTGAGGGGGCGTCGGACGGTGGGCGGGGGAACGCGGAAGGGTCCGGCACCTTGGTAGGTGCCGGACCCTTCCGACTGTGGAGCGCCAGGCCCGGGTTGCACGGACTCTTCCTACTGAAAGTAGGACGTGCTC
>NZ_JBEXJK010000114.1:0-21065 GCF_040609095.1 Kitasatospora sp. NPDC004799 | reverse complement strand
GTCTGTGGTGCGGCGGGGGCCCCGAGCCCCGGTGACGCCGGGGCGCCGGTCGGTGGTGAGGCCGGGGCGCCGACCGGTCCGGGGCCGGTACCGGTCACGAGGCGGCCTCGACCAGCTGCCGGACGACCTGCTCGGGGCCGGGCATCGCCCTGATCTCGTCCCGGACCTGCCGGCAGGCCTCGCGCATTCGCCGGTCGGTCAGTGCGCGGCGGATTCCGTCGACGAGTGCCCCGGGATCGACGTCCCGGTCGGGGAACGCCACCCCCACCCCGCGCTCCACCACCGCTTGCGCGTTCACCGGCTGGTCCGCGACCTGGGGCAGGACCAGCTGCGGCACCCCGTTGGCGAGTGCGGTGAAGGTGGTGCCCGACCCTCCGTGATGGACGACGGCGGCGCAGCTCGGCAGCAGCGCGCTGAGCGGCGCCCAGTCGACGGCCCGGAGGTTCGGCGGGAGCGGCCCCAGACCGGACAGATCCGCCCCGCCCGTGGTGAGGACGACCTCGGCGTCCTCGGCGGCCAGCGCGTCGGCCACGTCCCGCAGGACCGGGGTACCACCGACCGCGGGAAGCACCGATCCCCAGGTGACGCAGATGCGCGGGCGCCGCGGCGCGGCGCTCAGCCAGTCCGGCAGCACGGCACCGCCGTTGTACGGCACGTAGCGCATCGGCCATCCGGCCTTGGCGTCCGCGGGGCGCAGGCTCTCCGGGCAGAGGTCGACGGTCGCCACCGGAGGGGTGAGCGCACCGGTGATCCCGTGCCGGGCCCGCACGTCCTCCAGCGCGCTCAGCACCGCGGCGAAGGACGGGTAGGGCAGCCCGATCCCGTGCATCACGCAGGGGATTCCGGTGGCCTCGGCGGCGAGCTGACCGCCGGCCAGGAAGGTCGTGAAGACCAGGAGGTCCGCGCGCCACCGGCGGATCAGGTCCACGGTGCCGTCCACCATCCGGCCTCCCACCCCGAGGACCAGGGCGGCGACGTCCTCGCGCGCGGGGTCCGGCCGATCGGCGGCCATCGGGTCCGGTCGGTCCGCCGCACCGGTGAACCGGCGCCAGGCCTCGGACAGGTCGTACCGGTCCGGCCGGTTCTTCGTGACCCGGACACCGAGCCGGTGGTAGGCCTCGGCGGCGTCGCCGTCGGAGACGTCCACGGCCGCCAGGCCCGACCGCGCGGCCATGTCCAGGCTCGGTCCGGTCGCGGCCACGAGTACCTCGTGACCGGCCGACCGCGCCGCCCACATGGTGGGAACCGCCGGCATGAGGTGGCCGACCCCGGGTGCCACCACGAACAAGATGCGCACGAAGTGCTCCTAACCGGCTGGAGGCGTCGAGGGTCGCCGAATGCGGCGTGATTCGTTGGGATTGTCCAGCTCGGCCGCATCGCATTCAAGGACGCCGGGCCGGGGCTGTCGCCCGAGAAAGCCGCACCGAATATCACACCGGCCTGCGCAGAGCCCGTATTCCGGGGAATGCTTGACCGGAAGCGGCGGGCACGGGAATGTGTCACGCGACAGCCGTTCCAATGGAGTTCAGACAAAGGGATTTCATGCGATGAGCACATTCTCAGATTCCCTGACGGCGGACAGGAAGGTCGATGCGGCCACGCCCGTCGAATGCCTCCGGCTGGCCGGAGACGACACCCGCGCCCTGCACTCCGTCGTCCACTCCTTCGAACTGGCCGACCTCACGGCCGTGTTGGTCGACGAGATCCTGTTCCGCTGCGATCCGCCGGGCAACGCCGAGCCGGTCACCATCGCCCTGGACGTCACCCGCGGCGAGGAGCGGGTCAGCGCCTCCTTCCTCCTCCAAGCCGGTCGACCGGTCGGCCTGAACGAGGCGGACGGCCCGGCCGCGCTCTTCCGCCTCGAATACGATGTGCTCGACCTGGTACGGGAGTTGTTCGGGCCGTCCACGCCCGGCGGGCCGGCGAACCGGCGGACCGAACTGCGGTTCGTCCCGGAGTCCATGACGGTGGAGGGCGTCCGCCCGCTCGGCTCGATCATGGCGGCGGCCGGCACCGTCCTCACCGGCTGTTCCTCCGACCACCCCGGACTCGCCCGGCTGGCCGTGCGCCACGACTCGGACAAGTGGGGCGGCCTGCACTGGTTCGCCTCGCTCTACGAACGCCACCTGCGCCACCTGCGCGACCACCCCGTCCGATTGCTCGAAATCGGCATCGGCGGATACGACCACCCCACCCTGGGTGGCGGGTCTTTGAAGATGTGGAAACACTACTTCCCGCGCGGCCTGATCTTCGGCGTCGACCTGCACGACAAGAGCGGTCTCGACCAGCAGCGCCTGCACACACTGCGGGCCGACCAGAGCGACCCCGCCCAACTGACCGAAATCGCCGAAAAGCACGGCCCGTTCGACATCGTCATCGACGACGGAAGTCATATCAACGAACACGTCAGAACAACATTCCGGACGCTGTTCCCCCATGTCCGCACCGAAGGCCTCTACGTCATCGAGGACCTGTGGACCTCCTACGCCCCGGGCTTCGGCGGAAGCGAGGACCCTGCGGCGTGCGACAGCACCACGCTCGGCCTGGTCAAACGCCTCGTCGACGACCTGCACTACGAGGAGCAGCCCGTGAAGCCCACCGACGGAGTCGGCCCGTCCCTGGCCGGCCTGCACCTCTATCGCAACATCGCGTTCCTCGAGAAGGGCCGCAACGCCGAAGGCGGCATCCCGGGCTGGATCCGCCACTGAGCCCCCGCCCGGACGGCAGCCGGAGGGCATCCGGCCCGCCGGCAGGTGACGTCGAAGGGGCCGTCGGTCAGATGATCGGCGGCCGTCCGGCGCGGGTGAGCCTCCACACGGTCCGCCAGCTCATCGGGCGCCGCCCACCGTGCCCGCCGCACAACCCCTCCGCAAGGCCCCTGAACCAGACCCCGAGCTTCCCCGTCGACCGGAAGCGGTGGACGCTGATCAGTGTCCACGCCGCGAGGTACACCGGCACGAGCGGCAACGGAAGGCGCCGGTAGGCGACCCAGACCCGGTTGCGCGCGACCATGCGGTAGAACGGGCCGTGCCGTGCCGGGTTCGTCGCCGGGTGGTGCACCTCGACACCGGCCGCGTACCAGCCGGACTTCCCGAGGTCCCACAGGCGCCACGCCAGGTCGATGCCCTCGTGGAACAAGAAGAAATGGCCGGGCCAGCCACCGACCGCCTCGAAGTCCGCACGCCGGACCAGCACGATGCCCTCGGCCATCACCGTCACCACACCCGGGCGGCGGGCATCACCGGACTTCAGCCGCGGCACCCACCGCCCCAGGGTCTCCCCCGTCGCGGGATCCGCGATCCGGGGCTGGACGTACGCCGCGTCCGGATGCCGGTCGAACTCCTCGACCAGGCGCGCGAGCGTGTCGCTCTCCGGCAGGACGGCGTCGTTGTCGAAGAACAGCAGGAACTCCCCGGCGTCCGGGCCGGCCAGCGCCTGCGCCCCCACGTTGCGACCCTCCGGGATCCCGGTGTTCTCCGGCAGGGTCACGGAGACAGTCCCGAACGGCACGTAGTCGGGCTCGACACCGTTGCCCACGATCACCGTCCGCAGGCCGACGCCCTTCTGGGCCTGCACGGACGCCAGCGCGTCACGGAACTCGGCGTCCCGGTCGTTCATCGTGAGGACGACGACATCGACAGTCCGCTCGGTGTCCGCACCCATGACAGTTCCGCCTCTTCAACCGCCCCGTCCGTACGAACTGACCCTAGTCGACGGCGGTAGACCAATGGTGCCGTCGAGCTGCCACTGGAGCCGGCCCTGGCCGCCCCGGTGGCGTACCTTCCGCCAGCGGCACCCGGGCGCGGCGGTTCGACCCGAAGCGGGACCGCTGGAGGTGCTGCCTGCGCACCTGGCCGGAGGCCGCCTTGTACGGCCTCCATGGCACGAGTCCTCAGCCAAGGGCTCTCCGGCGGACCATCCCCGCACGTGCGGGGCCGACGGAGCACCGAGCGGCGTCGGGGTGTTTCGGGAGGAACCATCCCCGCGCGTGCGGGGCCGACTTGGGTCAGATCGGCTTCAGCTTGGACACGGTGGAACCATCCCCGCGCGTGCGGGGCCGACTGCTTGCCGACCCAGCACACGGTGGTGCCGGAGTCGGCGAGCAGGTTGACCGCGCCGTGCGTGATGCGGGTGCCCGGGCCGAGCAGCATCACGGCGACCATGGCCGCGGGCACCCGGACGGTCTCGCGTTTGTTGATGACGACGACGGCGTTCTCGTCGCGGTCGATGTGGCTGCGCTCGACGTAGACGCTGGAGACGCGGTCGGCCAGGCGGTGAAGGTCGTGGGGGTGGGCTTTCCACCAGATGTCGGCCATCGGTCAGGGGGCTCCGACGGGCAGCGGGGCGAGGGTGAGCAGGCCGCAGCCGTAGGCCTTGGACGGGCCGACGCCGCCGAGGAGCGCCGTCTGCAGGAGGCCCGGGTCGGTGATGCGCAGGCGGCCTTCGAAGGTGGCGGTGGTGAGTGTGACCGGGGTGCGGGTGCCGGGCTTGGTGAAGGTGTTGCGGCTGCGGTCGGTGATCCGCACCTCCCGGGCGGGCCGCGCGTCGGTGGGGGTCTCGGCGGACGACGGTTCGAGGCCCGGGGCCGGAGCGTCCGTCCGCGCCTCGGGGACGGTGAAGCCCCAGCGGTCGGTGCGGTCCAGGAACCAGGTGAGCTGCTGGGCTGCGGTGCGGTGGGCCATGCGGTAGGAGCGGTGGTGGAGTTCGGCGGCGGTCCTGGTGCGGTGCGCGCTCGCCCTCTCGGGCTTGGAGGTGTTCTGGACGGGGCTGGCCTTGAGGCGGAAGGCGAACTCGCGGCCGACGGCGAGCTGGCCGAGCAGCGGGCTGTAGTCGCGGATCGCGTAGTGCTCGCCTTCGGCGTCGGGCCATCCGGCCTGTTCGACGATGTGGGTCCAGTCCGGCTTGGAGGGGGTGAGGACCAGCAGCATCGGGCGGCGCGGGTGGTCGGCGTCCAGGCGCCACAGGACCCGGTCGCCGGGGGCGATGTCGGGGACGCCGGCAGTGACGGCGCCGTGCAGGGCACGGGGATTGGCGAGCAGGGTGCGGCTGGCGGCGCGCAACGGGTTGATGCGGACGCGGGAGAGGTAGGTCATCGGGTCACCAGCCCAGCAGGGCGAACGGGTCGTGGCCGCCGGCCGCCGTGGCCGGTCGGGCGGTCGGAGTCGTCGGGTCGAGGCCGGTGGGGACGCTGAGCCAGGCGTGGCGGATCCGCCGGGTGGAGAAGCCGCGCTCGCGGGGATCGAAGGAGCGCGGGACGTCCTGCATAATGTCGTCGCCCGACGGGTCGTCGAAGGTCGCGGCCAGGTCGATCCGGTGCGGCGAGAACGGCTCCGGGCTCCGCTGGGCCCGCCGCCGGTAGGCGTTCCTGGCAGCTGCTCCCGCCTGCCACGGCTCCTCCGCCAGCACCTCCTCCAGCGTCCCGTCGCGCACAGCGCCGAGGGCGAGCGGCTGGGTGGGGACACAGGAGCGCCGACCGAGGGCGAGCGGGAAGGCGGGGCGGCGGATCGCCTCGGCGAGCGTCTCGACGAGCGCGGCCGGGCCCTGGACGGCGGCGACGAACACCGCGTCCTGGAGGTAGTAGCGGTGGGTGACGTGGGTGTCCTTGGCCGGGGAGGTCGGCTTCTGGATGCCCTTGGCGTTCACCCCGGCCTGCGGCAGCGGTCGGCCCCGGTAGTCGCTGACGGTGTGGTAGTCGCGCAGCAGCGTTCCGGGCTGGTCGACGCGCACGCCCAGGCGCAGCCCGACCAGGTCGGCGATGTCCGCTTCGCGTGGGCGGCCCGAGGCGGCGGCGAGCAGGCCGACGACGCCGGACTTGGTCGGCTGGGGCCGACTGTCGCGGCGGTTGAACGCGCTGCGGTCGCCCCAGGACTGGAGAGGCCCTGCCAGCCGCAGCACGAGGACCGCCTGCGCCTCGTCCGGCGGAACAGGTGCGGGAGTAGCGGGGGTTGGGTCGGCGGGCATCAGTTGTCGTTCACCCGCTCGATGAGGGCCGTGCGCAGGCCCTCGCGCAGCTCGGGGAAGGTGCGGTTCGCACCGAAGGCCTCCAGCAGCTTCCCCCCGGTCTCCTCCGATCCGGCGCCGAGGGTGTGGCAGATGCCCACGTACAGCGGGGTGTCGCCCCACTGCTCGGTGGCGGTGGCGAACTCCACCGCGAGGCGGCGTGCGGACTCGGCAACGATGCCGCGGCTCGCCGGGACGGGGTTCTCGTACGCGGAGACGAGGTTCACCGGCTGGTCGGCGCGCACGACGACGGCGACCAGGCTGGGACGGGTGCGGTGGGCGAAGGAGTTGCCGTAGCCGGTGGGCATGGAGCGGGCGAAGGAGTCGACGAACAGGTCGACGGCGTCGACCGCGGCCTTGTCGTCGCCGAGGTTCTCCCGCAGCTGGTGCAGGCCGACGGTCGCGTAGCGGTAGAGCGTGGCGGAGTTGAAGCCGATGGTGCCGATCATGCCGGCGCCGGTCTCGTCGGCGGTGTTCTCGTCGTCGACGGCCGTGTAGTAGTCGAACTCGAGCTCGGCGGCGTGGGTCGAGATCGCGTGCGCGACCTGCGTCGCGGCGTCCACGTTCAGCCCCGGGATGTCCGCGACCATCCGGCCGAACAGCGCCACGTCCGCGGGGTGCCCGCTCTGCAGTTGCTCCTTGACCGGCAGGGTCTTGACGGCCTCGTCGAGAGCCTTGGCGTCGAGGGCGGCGAGGTCGGTGGCGGTGTCGGCGACCAGGGCGACGATGGCGTCCAGCTGGCGGCGCCCGTAGAAGAGCAGGTAGGCGGTGTCGCCTGCTTTCTTGCCCGCGGAGATCCCGGTCGACTTGATCAGCGCGTCGGCGATCCGCTGCGCGTCCTCGGCCGCGATGCCGCCGCGCTCGGCGATGCCCTTGGCGAGCTGGGAGGCGATCCGCTTGGTGCGGGTGGCGAGGTCCTGCGGGTCGCGGTTCTCGGTGAAGTGGATGCGGGTGGCGCGCTTCCAGGCCTGGGAGGAGACGCGGGAGCGGCGCTTGCCGCCGAAGTAGGCCTCCTTGGGGTTGCCGTTGTCGTCGCGGTTGAGGTTCGCCGGCGGAACGGTCTGCAGGATGTGCACGTCGATGTAGAGGCGGTCGGTCATGCGCTTCTCCTCGAGGATGATGGTGGCGGGTGTGCCGGGGCTACGGTTGCCCGTCGGCGCGGTCAGCTACCGACGGTGCCCTTGCTCTGGTCCTTGTCCTTCCAGGCCTGGTAGCCGATGGCCCACTTGAGACGCACCTGCGGGCGCCGGTCGGTGTGGTGCCAGGCCCGGATGTCGGCCATCAGGTGGTCGTAGTCCAGCGGCTGCCCGACGGTGCGCAGCTGGGTGACCAGGCCGCGCAGGTGGACCAGCAGCGCGGAGACGCTGGTGGCGCCGGCGAGTTGGGCGACGCGGGTGTCGAGTGCCTCCTCGCTGAACTTGCCGCTGCGGCGCAGGGCCCGCAGGGCCTGGCCGAGCTTGACGCCCCGGCGGTGCATCGGCGTGGACTGGCTCTGCTGGTGGAGGCCATAGAGGGCGAGGGCGGCGTGCTCGGCCTTCTGCTCGTCGGAGACCTCGTCACGCAGAGCCAGGACGTCGTTGACCTCGCAGCTGTAGAGGTGCCACATCTTGGGGCTGTCCATGACGGGGCGCCCGAGGCCGGAGCGCATGGCCGCGAGGTCCTCGCCGGGCGGGCGGCGCGGCTGCCCGGTACGGGGGTCGATGCGCCAGGTGTGGTCGGGAGCGGTGAACGCGTCCCAGTACCGGCGCTGCTTGGCGGCGGTGGTGTGCTCAGTGGTCACGGTCCGCTCCGGGGTCGCTGTCGGGATCGGGTTCGAGGGCGGGTCCGGTCTCGGCTTCCCGGGCGGCGGCCGCTTCCCCGACGGCGTCGGCGTAGCGGGGAAGGATCTCGTCGAGTCGGCGCCGGAAGTTGGCGCCCGCGGTGCCGAGCGTGTACGTCTGCGGCTTGCCCGACTTGCCGGGCGGCGTCACCGTGCGACCTGCGAAGGTGGCGGCCGGGGCGGCCAGCAGGAGGTCGTCGGCTGCGTCCCGCGCCAGGCGGTGGGCCAGTTCCTCCCAGGCGAGCCTGCCTCGCTCGAGGACGTCGTCGTCGGTTCCGGCGTCGCGGACACCGGCGAGCAGGCGGCGCACCAGCGGGTCGAGGGTGTGCAGGAGAAGGTCACCCGGGCGCTGGCCCTTGTCCCAGGGGATGGGGTCGGTGCCGGCGGCCCGGCGCAGGTCGGCGGAGAGGTTGTTGACGGCCTTCGCGAGCTCTTCCGCCTGCTCGGCCACGTCCAGGAGGAGTTGGTGGGCCTCGTTGTCCTGGTGGAGGGCGAGCAGTGGCAGCGGGATCGCGTCGTGGACGACGTCCTCGACGACGGAGGACTGGGTGCCGTAGACCATGCCGAAGGTCTCGACCTGCAGCGGGTAGTCGGCGGGGAGTCTGCCGATCTCCCGCAGGGCGCCGGCCTCGTCGAGCAGGACGCTGGTCTCGAAGACGCCGTCCGGGCCCTCGCGGGTGGGGGTCAGGAGGGCGTCCAGGCCCCGCCAGGCGGCCTTGCCCTGGGTGTGCCGGCGCGGCCTGCGTTCGGGGAGCGCCGACGCGGACTTCTTGGCGGGCGCGGTGAACGTCCAGGCGGTGTGCGGCTCCTGGGCGGGCAGGACCGTGAGCCGGTCTCCGGCGCTGATGACGACCCGGGCGACCTTCAGCGCGCCGTCCTCGTCCTGGTGCGGGATGAGCCGGATCCGTCGCGCCTGCCACGTCCACAGGTCGAGCAGACCCTCGGCCGCACGCTGCTTCCAGGCGGGGCCGTGCGGCCCCCTTGTCCACTGCGGGGTTCCGAGCACATTGACCGGGGTGACCGGCAGGTTCAGCAGGAGGGTCTCGTACAGGGTGCGCCCGACGGGGATGATGACGCCGAGTTGCCCGAGCGGGCCGGTCGGGTTCCCGGTCGTCTTCCCCGATTTGACCTGGTCGTCGCCGACGACACCGGTCTTGATCGCCGCGGTGTCCCAGCAGTGGGTGTGCACGAGCCAGTGGGCGGCCTGAGCCGGCGTCAGGTCGAGCGCGTCCCCGTCCGTACGGCTGGCGAAGAGCGGCACGTTGTTGCCGCTCGCCGCGGTCGCCACCAGGGCCGCGGAGCCCTTCGTCTCGTCCTTGGCGGTCCGCAGCCCGGCGACCTGCGCGAACGGGGCGGCCGGATCGAAGAGGTCGAACTTCGCGCGGTGCTCGCCGAGGTAGGCCTGGAGCCTGCTCAACTCGTCCTCCGTGAACCCCTTCTCCTGCGCCAGCCGGTCACCCTTCTCCCGCAGCGTCCTGGGCGCGCCGGTGGCGTGGGCGACGACGGGCAGCAGGACCTGACGCAGGACGGCCGGCAGCTGGGTGGAGAACGCGACGACGAGGCCTTCCAGCTCGTGGGCGCGGGCCAGGGCCTCGGCGATCCCCAGTTCCACGGGCGGCCCGCCGCCGACGGGCCGCACCGCCAGCCACGGTTCGTCGACAAGGTTGTACCCAGGCACGCGCTCTTCTCCCAACTGGCCTTGTTTAGCTCGCTGCTGGTTCATCGTGGCACCCCCGGTTCTCCGCTGTGAGGCGAATGCTTGAATTGCCCCTCGGTCCCGCGGGTTTCCTGCGCGGGGATGGCCCCTGGCCGTGTTTGCGCGCCGGGTTCGGCTACAAGTAGGCCCCGCGCTCGCGGGGTTGGGGGCGTGTGGGCGGAACAGCACTCCGCCTGCCCCGCCCACACGCCCCGCTCCTACCGGTACGGTCTTCCCCCGCTCAGCACGAGGCCGAGCAGGTCGTCGTAGCGCAGCCGGAAGTCACCGATGACCGCTTCGCGCTGTCCGTCGAACTCCAGGGCCAGGCTGTAGCGCAGCCACGGATGGTCCCGCCACCCCGGCAGGGGGCCGAGGGCTTGCTCCGCCGCCCCGGTCAGCTTGGCAGGTAGGCGCACTGTTCCGGAGAGCACGTCGTCGACCACCTCCGCGGCGACTTCGCCGTTCGGGCCGAGCCTGCGGCCCGTCATCGCTCGGAAGCCGTCCGCCTCCCTGCGGACCAGGACCACCTCCACGCTGGGGTCACCATCCCGGACGAGTGCCTCGAACTGGCCCTCGGAGAGCGAGCCATGGCCTCCGGAGTGCAGCCCTGCCAGCGTGGACGCCCCGTGCTCCCCTGCTCGGGTCAGCACGTACTCGGCGGCCTTCGCGCGACGCTCGGCCTGCCGCTCCTCCCACTCCTGCCGGGCCTGTGCCTCGGCCTCGGCCCATGTCTCCGGGACGATCGGGTCCGTGCCGTAGACCCGGGCGACCAGGTCCGGCACCTGGCCCGGGATGTTCCACGTGCCTGCGGCAGCCGCCGCCCGCTCGACCTCGGCGGCTGTCCGCAGGAGAAGACAGCGGCCGTAGATCTTCTCGGAGGCGCGCAGGATGTACGGTGCTTCGTCACCGTCGAGGCCGATACCGGTGACGACGACCGTGGGCCGGGACAGCGCATGGGGGCGCTTGACGCCGGCATGGCGGTGGAGGCGTCCGATGCGCTGGAGGAGCAGGTCCACGGGCGCGAGGTCGGTGATCAGCAGATCGGCGTCGACGTCGAAGGACTGCTCGGCGAGCTGGGTGGCGACGACGATGAGCCTGTCGGGCCGCTCAACGCCTGTCGTCGGCGGGCCGAGGAGGCGCAGCACCTCCTCTGTGCGGTCCGCCCGGTGACCTGCGTGCAGGCGGCCGTGCAGGAGGCGGACGTCGGCGCCGAACTCCTTGTGGAGGGCCTCGAAGGTGGCCTGGGCGCGGGGCACGGTGTTGCGGATGATCAGGACGCATCCTCCGTCGACCAGGCGTTCCTTCAGGTGGTCGGCCACGGCGGTGTCCACCGGCTCTGGTACGTGCTGCGCGCCCTGGTGGGAAGCGGTTCGCGTCGGCCGCTCGTCGAGCACCTCGATCCGCACCTGAAGGTCCTCGCGCCAGGATTCGGTGCTCTCGACCAGGAGCCCTGGCCTGCCGTCACGCCCGGGCCATGCCGCCGTCACGCTCGGGTAGCCCTGCGGCTCGGGCACGTGCAGCACGTCCGAGACTTCTGCGGACCGCGTACCAGCCAGGTAGGCGGCGACCAGGCGACGGCGCTGCTCGGGCGGCAGAGTCGCCGACAGCAGCACCACCGGCACGCCCGCTTGACCGAGCCACCACAGGCCCTCCAGCAGGAACTGCGACATGTAGACATCGGCGGCGTGGACCTCGTCCAGGACCACGACCTTGCCGACCAGGCCGGCCATCCGGAGCATCACGTGCTTGGTGCGGGTCGCCGCGTACAGGAGCTGGTCGATGGTGCCCACCGCGAACGGGCTCAGCAGTCCGCGACGACGGCCGAGGAACCACTCGGCCGGAGCCCTGCGCTCCCCGCCCTCGCACCCGTCGAAGCCATCGGACCGCATGCCGTACTCGTCCACCGTCGAGTAGCGGGCGTCGGCGTCCTGACCCCACTCCCCCGCGTCTTCCAGCAGGCCGCGCCACTCCTTGTTGAACATCCGCTTGCCGTGCAGCAGCACTACCTGATCCTCCAGGCCCTCCTCGACCTTGCGCAGCCAGGACCGGACCTGGGTGAACATCGGGTCCGCGGTCGCCTGGGTCGGCATGCCCAGGTACACGCCGTCCAGGCCGTACCGGGCGGCCAGCAGCTCCGCCGCCGCCAGCGCGGCCTTCGTCTTCCCCTCCCCCATCGGCGCCTCGACGATCACCAGGCCCGGACCACCCATCCGGCGCACGACGTCGAGCACCAGATCCTGCGACGGACGGGTCCCGTGACCGAAGCGGTCCCGGAACGCCTCGGGCCCGGGAGCCGGCAAGGCTCCCCACCCGCCGCGTAGACCGAGCTGCGTCCACGCTGCCGAGGCCCGCTGCCGCGCCTGAGACATCGTCACCGCCGCCAGGTCCAGCACCCCGGCGAAATGCCGCTCGTCGCTGGCGATCCAGTCCGCCATCACCACGAAGCCGGACAGCTGGAGCTGCACCGCACGCCTCGGTACGAGGACAGGCTCCACCCCGGCCAACGGCGACTTCCCCTCGAAGCCGAGCTCCCTGGAGAACGCCTCCACCAGCGCCGACTGAGCCAGCTTCCAGGACGGCCCCTTCCCCTGCAGGTCCTCTTTCCTCGGACGCAAGTCGCCCAGAGTCGGGAAGCGGCCATGGTGGCCGGCGACCAGCGGCCAGACCCACTCGATCTGTTCCTCCGCCCACCCGGCGTCGGCGAGCACGGCCCGCAGCAGGCGGCCGCCGGCCTTGTCGTGCCGCCAAGTCTGTGATTTCACCGCATACTTGTCCCAGGACAGACCCGATCGGCGGACGTCGGCTTCCCCGTCGGGGTCAAGGCACTGGAACGCGGGCACGGCCTTGCCGCAGTCATGAATCCCGCACAGCCAAGCGAACAGGCGCCGACCCTTCCTCGGTCCGCCCGCAATGGCGTCCAGACGCCGCCGCGTGACCGGTGGCAGGTAGCGGTCCCACACGACCTCGGCCACTGCTGCGGTGTCCAGCATGTGCGACAACAGCAGGTTGGCCGTCCCCCCGGCCCGCCCGGCCGACTTGCCCCACAACGCCCCGAGCCAGCCCCTGACCTCGGGCGGGTACGACCGCCAGTGGTCCTCAACCATCGTCCTGAACCTCCACGAACGAGTACGCTCACGAGCCTAGGACCCAGCACCGACATCCAGCCCGACTCCCCGAAGAGATGACGTCACCACATGAGCACCGCTGCAGACCGCCAACCGAATCGAACTGAATCAACCAGCGCCTCCTGAGACGCATCACCGCAGCTCAGGAAGCATCGGCCCCGCGCTCGCGGGGGTTGCTCCTCGGCGGCAATGCCCTGGGCTTCCTGCCGGGCATCGGCCCCGCGCTCGCGGGGGTTGCTCCGAGCGCAATATCGGCCATGAGAGCTACGGCCGATCGGCCCCGCGCTCGCGGGGGTTGCTCCAGCTACCGAAGCGACTGATCACCGAGAGTTGGATCGGCCCCGCGCTCGCGGGGGTTGCTCCAGCTCACCGCGGTCGTTGCGGACCTGCTCGGCATCGGCCCCGCGCTCGCGGGGGTTGCTCCCACCACGGAGCCCCCAGTGATCAAGCCCGGCCATCGGCCCCGCGCTCGCGGGGGTTGCTCCGGCGGGACGTTGGTCGGGGCGGCGTCGCCCATCCTGAGCCATCCAGGGCTGTACCTGGCCCGACCGCCGCCTTGTGGGTCCCTAGGTCGGCGCGACGCCGACGATGGCTTCCAACGCACCCGGTGGACGGTGGCCTTGGCGGCCGCCCGTACGACCGGGCGAGCGGGCGGGGCGGCAGCGGTGGGTGTGGTGGCGCCGTCAGGCTGTCTGGTCGATGACGGCCCGGGCGGCGCCTTGCAGTGCCTCGTCGTCGGCGACGGTGGAGAAGAGGTCGCCGCTGCGGCGGGTGCGGGCGAGTTCGGCGTGGATACGGGGGAGGGCGGGGGCGGCGGCGGGGCCCAGACGTTGGAGGCAGGCCACGACCAGGTCGGCGGTCGAGTCGTTTTCGTCCCAGGCCGCCAGCAGGACGGGCAGGACGGCCTCGGCCTCCGTCGGGCCGGCGATGGCGTGGATCGCGGTGGCGGCGAGCGCCCGGGTCCAGGGGTGGGCGGCTTCGGTCAGCTGTCGCAGACGGGGCAGGGCGGCGGCGGCCGGGCCGCCGATTCGGCCGAGGAGGTCGGCGGCGTCGTGGTTCTTGGTGGTGTCGAGCAGGGCGGTCAGCCGGGGCACGGCGTCGGCGGGGTCGCGCTCGATGTGCCACAGGGCCTGCACGGCGGCGAAGCGCAGGTCCGGGTCCTCGGCGTCGGTGAGCGGACGGACCGGCTCCAGGGCGGAGGCGGCGCCGGGGCCGATGGAGGCCAGCGCGTGGAGGGCCGCGCCGGCGGTGTGCCACTGCTCCTGGCCGAGGGCGGTGGTGAGGGCCGTGGTGAGGGCGGGGACGGCCGCTGGGTCGCCGAGCCGGTTGAGGGCGGCCATCAGGGCGGTGCCGGATCCCCAGGGCCAGGAACAGTCCGCGTCGGCCAGGCGCGGGATCAGCCTCGGCGTCAACTCCCCGGCGCACTGCGGGAGGTGGCCGACGGCCTGCAGGGCGCGCCAGGCGTCGGTGCCGGTGTCGAGCGCCGTCAGCAGGCTGGGCAGGGCCCGCTCGTCGCCGAGGCCGGCCAGTGCCGTGACCGCCTGCTGGTGGGCCCGGCGCAGCAGCGGGTGCCGGGCGGCCCAGACGTTCGGGCCGTGGGTGGTGCGGTGCGCCTCCACGAGGGTGGCGAGGGCTTCGCGGGCGGGTTCGGCGAGGACGGCGGGGAGCTTGCCCAGGGTGTCGGCTGCTTCGGCGGCGGTGTACGGGTCGTCGGGGAGCAGGCAGTCGGCGAGCAGGAGGACGAGGCCGGTGTGGTCGCCGCGCCAGGAGCTGATCAGGTCCCAGGCCATGGCGATGGCGTCGTAGCGGGTGGCCCGGTCGGGGCTGCGGAGTTGGGCGGTGAGCAGGGCGGTGCGCTCGGGCACCCGCGCGTCCAGCACCCGGTGGAAGGTGGTCAGCAGTTCGGTGGTGGGGGCGTGGACGCGGCCGTGGCGGTCGAGGTCGGCGAAGACGGCGGCGATCTGCGGCGGGGTGCCGTGGTCCGGTGCCGGTTCGGTGGCGGTGTCCGCGCAGGTGCACGGTCCACGGTCCGCACGCGGGGCCTCGGGGTCCGGTGCAGGAGCGAGCCGCTGGAGCAGACCGGTCGCCGTCGGCACGAGCCCGGCGTCGATCGCCTCCGGCGTGCAGGCGGCCCGGTGGACGAGGGCGGCGAGCCGGATGTCGGCGTCCAGCGCCGGGTCCGTGGCCAGGGCGGTGAGCCAGGCCGTCACCGGGCCGGGCGCGGCCGCCACCCGCTGGGCGAGCGTCGCGGCCGTCTCGACGACCAGCAGCCGCTCCGCGGTGCCGCTCTCGGCCGCCAGCCGCTCACGCAGCAGGGCGAACGCCCGCTCGGCGTCGTCGAGGAACAGCCCGAGGGCCGGGACGGCGGCCTGCCGTACCCGCGGGTCCGGGTCCGCCGCGTGCCGGACGAAGTCCTCGATGCGCTCACGCAGTTGGGGCACGACATCCGCGTAGGGCGTCGACGCGTGGCCGGACGGACTGTAGTAGACGCCGTCGCGGTCCAGCGCCGCGCGTCCGATGCTGAGCAGGAGCCGGAGGACGGCCGCGCGGTCGGGCACCTGGGGATCACCGGCGAGCGCGAGGAGGAACGGCACGCTCGCCGCCGTGCACGAGTAGACGTCGCCCTGGTGGTGGGCCGAGCCGTAGAAGCTGCTGAAGGCCTCCTCCCGGACGTCGGGGTCGGAGGAGGCCATCTGCCGCAGCCAGAGCGGGACTTCGTCGGCCGAGCCGTAGGCGTGCCCCATGGACGACCAGTCGACGCGGTCGAGGCCCTCGAGATCGTTGATCATGAGGCCGTACGGTGCCACGGGCCACTGACAGGCAACAGCGCCGAGCTCAGTCCACGCACGGGATCCCGCCCGCCTTCACCGCCGGGCCCTGCATCGGCAGGCCCGCCGCCGGGTCGGCGGAGGGGTCGCCCGCGGTGGCCGCCGCCGAGGGCGGGGCGGTCGGGCTCGAGGTGCGGGGGGCGGCGAGGGTGAGCAGGATGCGGCCCGCGGGGACGGCCGCCGAGGAGACCGCGGTCACCCCGTAGCGGAGGGCGAGGTGCTGCGCGTCGGCCCTGGCCCCGGAGCCGTACGCCACCGTGGTGGCCCGGGTGCGGGCCGGGGCGTCGCCGATCCTCCCCGCCTGGTAGCCGAGTTCGGCCAGCGCCTTGGACTCGTCGGCCGCCGCACCCGCCCCCGCGGCCGCGTGGACGTCGACCGCCGCCCTGGCCGCCGCACTCGGGGGCGGCGTGGGGGTCGGGTCCGGCTCGGTCGGCGCGTCCCCGGGCGGGGTGGCCGGAACCGACGGCGCCGGCTCGTGGTTGAAGAGCTGCCGGACGATCTTCCGGATCAGGTCCGGGTTGACGGTGTTGACCTCCTGCCCGCCGACCGTCCGGAAGCCGCTGATCGGCAGGGTGTTGAACTCCACGTTGCCGCCGGTCAGGTTGGGCGCCTGCTGGGCGAAGTCGAGGATGTTCCACTCGTTGTCGATGACCACGTCCTTCTTCACCGCCGCGAACAGCCGCTGCATCTGCCCGAAGTCGTTCAGGATGCCCTGCTGCTTGAGCTTGTACTCGACCGAGGAGAGGAACGCCTGCTGCCGGTGGGTGCGGTCGAGGTCGCCGTTGGTGAGGTGGTGGCGCTGGCGGACGAAGGAGAGCGCCTGCGCGGCGTTGAGCGAGCTGATCCCGGCCGGCAGCTTGAGGCCGGTGCCGCCGCCCTCGTGGGTGGCGGTCCGGGCGGTGATCGGATCGTCCACCGGGTGGTTGAGGCAGACCTGGATCGGCTCGACGGCCTTGGCGATGTCGTAGAAGCCGATCAGGTTGACCTCCGCGAAGTGGTCGATCGGGACGTCCAGGAGGCTCTGCACGGTCTGGATGGTGGCCGAGCGGCCGGCCTCCCGGCTGTGCCGCTCCAGCGCCGCCTTGGAGAGCCCCTTGCCCGCCAGCTTCTGCTCGGCGGCCTCCTTGGCGATGCCGTACGCCTCCTTGATCTTGTGCATCCGCCCGTCCGCGCCGACGGTCTGCACGTAGTCGTCGCGCGGGACGGAGAGGGCGGTGACCCTGCCGCCGTTGGCCGGGATGTGCAGCACGATCAGGGCGTTGGTGTTGTACCCGCCGATCCCGCTGGAGCCGGCGTGGAGTTCGGCCTCGACGAACTGCTTGGGCAGGTCGTTGCCGTCCATGTCCTTGCGGCTGTCCAGGCCGATCAGCAGCAGGTTGACGGACTTGTCGAGGTGCGGCGGGGCGTTCTTCTTGGCCTCGCTCAGCGCGGTGGACTTGATCATGCCGTCGTCCAGGCTGCGGTACTCGTACCAGGTGAAGCCGCTGGCCCCGAGCACGGCGATCGAGACGGTGCAGGCCAGGGTGCGCCCGGCGACGGTCAGCGGGTCGGTGCCCCGGCGCAGGGCGCGTCCGCGCGAGCCCCGCTGACCGCGGCCGCCGGTACGGCCGGTACGGAGGGGGCGGCGCTCAGCCACGGCGACCCCTCCCCGCCGGGGCGCCTGTCCGGCCGGGGCGTCGGTGCTCCGGCACCGCCCGGCGACGGACCGCCCCGGTACGGACCGCCCCGGTACGCGCCGCGACCACCACGAGCGCCACCGCCACGGCCGCGGCCATCACCGGGAACGCCCCGACCACCCAGCGCAGGGCGCCGGTGCCGAGGTTCTTCCCCTGGTACGCCCCGGGGTGCGCCAGGTACTCGACGCCCGAGGCGGTGAGCAGCACCACGACCGGCGCGGCCGTCACCACCCACCACCGGCCGGCCCGGCTGCACAGCAGTGCCGCGGCCGCCGTCCCGAGCACCGAGCCGACCGTGAAGAGGAGGCCGACGCACGGCCCGTCCAGCTCGTCCGCGACCGCCCCGAGCAGCGGCAGCCCGACCGCCGAGAGCGCGGCCGCCGCCCCGCCGCGCCGACGCGCCTGCTGGCGACGGCGGGCGGCCCCGGGGCGCGGCGGGCGGACCGCCCGGGACGCCCGGGGGCCGACTGCGCTCCCGGGGCCGACAGCACTCGCGGGACCGGCAGCGCTCCCCGGACCGACGGTACTCGCGGGACCGGCGGCGCTCCCCGGACCGACGGCTCCCCCGCCGCCCGCCCAGGAGCGCTGGGCGGGCAGGGCGCGGTCCTCGGTACGCGGTCCCGCGTCCTGGTACGGCGTTCTCGCCCGCTGACCGGCCATGCGCACTTCCCTCGATCGTTGCGGCCGCGGCGGCACGATCGCACCGCCGCGTGTGCCGGGCCGCCCTTCGGACCCGGTGACGTCCTGGTGGGGAATTCCAACCTCTACACTTCTGTAGAAGATGGGCTGGAGCATACAAACCCATTTCAGCAAAGTCATCCGCCGTCACCCGGCAGCGACGGACCGCCCGGTGGGCCGTCGTTAGGATGGTCGAGATCCCCGCCCACGTCGGCACACCATCAGGAACGCATCAGAGGAGCAGAGCGTCACCATGTTTGAGAGTCTGAAGAACCTCGCGGACAAGGCCACCGACCTCGCCCGCGAGCACGGCGACGTGATCGGGCAGGGCCTGGACAAGGTCGGCGACGCGATCGACGGCCGCACGGACGGCAAGTACAGCGGGCAGATCGACACCGGCGTCGAGAAGGCGAAGGACTTCCTGCGCAACCTCGACGGCGACCGGAAGCCCGCCGAGTAACCTGCCGCGGGGCACGATCAGCCGCTCGGCGGTCGAACGAGCACACGGGCGAACGGGGAGGGGCGGCAGCGGTGAGCGAGGAGAAGAAGGGGTCCGGCCGGGGGCGCTGGCTGGTGATCGGCGTCGTGGTGGTGGCCGGGCTCGGCCTCGTCCGGGGCACCGGGCACGACGGCGCGGCCTCCGCCGACCCCTCCCCGACCGCCGCCGCCCCGGCCGGGCCCTCCGCGGGTACCGCGCCGTCGACCGGTTCCTCCGCGGCGCCGTCGAAGCCCTCGAAGCCGTCGGGCCGCTACGACCCGGCCGACTACGCGGCGCCGGTCCGCCAGTACGCCGCCGAGGCCGGGGTCAACCCCCAGCTGCTGATGGCGATCCTCTACAACGAGGCGTACAAGCCGCACGACCCCGAACTCGAACGCGCCTGGCAGCGCGGCAAGCCGGACGCCTCCTTCGGCATCGCCAACATGCACCGGGCCGCCTTCGACGACACCAGGCCCGGCCGCCCGTTCGCCTCCCGGCAGTGGGAGGAGCTCCCGGACGACCGGAACCTGGCGATCCAGGCGGCCGCCTGGCACCTGCACGACCTCGCCGCGCAGCTGCCCGCGCGGCCGGGCGTGTCGCTCAGCCGGGACGAACTGGTCGCCCTCGGCTACAACGCGGGCGCGGGCAACATGCTGGCCTTCGCCCGGGGCGTCAAGATCGGCTCCCAGGCGCAGTCCTACCTGGACCGGCTGCGCGACAACTGGTCGAAGTCCGGCGAGGCCGTGAAGTGACGCCCTCCGGCGAGGCCGTCGAGTAGCCCCCGCCGGTGAGGCCGTCGAGTAGCGCCCGTCGGCGAGGCCGTGACGTAGCACGCCTCGGCGACGCCGAACCAGCTTCCTCCGGCGGTCAGCTGACGCCGATCCGGGCGGACCAGACCCGCCGCCAGGCCAGCGCGTCCGCGACCCCCTCGGCGATGCCGCGCCGAGGCTGCCAGCCGAGCAGGTCCCGCGCGGTGTCCACGACGGCGTAGCAGCCGATGACGTCCCCGGGCCGCGGCCCGGCCTCCCGCACCTCCAGGCTGGTGCCGACGGCCTGTTCGAAGGCGGCGATCAGCTCCCGCACGGTGGTCCCGCGGCCGGTGCCGACGTTGATCACCCGGTAGCGGTCCGCCACGCCCGGGGCGACCACCTCGTCGAACTTGAGCAGCGCCGCGACGTGCGCCTCGGCGAGGTCCTGGACGTGGACGTAGTCGCGGATGCCGGAGCCGTCGCGGGTCGCCCAGTCGGTGCCGGCCACGGTGAACGGGGTGCCGGTGGTGTGCGCCTCGATCAGCTTGCCGAGGGCGTGGGTGGGGTGGAGGTCCTGGAGGCCGGTGCGCAGCTGCGGGTCGGCGCCGATCGGGTTGAAGTACCGCAGGGTGATGACGCGCTGCCGCTCGGCGCCCTCGCCCCGCGTCCAGTCCTGGAGGACGTGCTCCATCATCTGCTTGGTGCGCGCGTACGGGCTGCCGGCCTCGACCGGGCTGCTCTCGTCCACCCGGGCGTCCGGGGTGGGGGCGTAGATCGAGGCGGAGCTGCTGAAGACGACCCGGGTGCAGCCGTGGCGCTGGAGGGCGTCCAGGAGCTCCACGGTCTTGGCGACGTTCTCCCGGTAGTAGTACAGCGGCTTGGCCACCGACTCCGGTACGACGATCTTCGCGGCGCAGTGCACGGTGGCGTCGATGTCGGGGTGCTCGGCGAAGATCCGGTCGAGCAGGGCGGCGTCGGCGATGTCGCCCCGGTAGAAGATCCGGTCCGCGACGAACTCGGTCCGTCCCCGGGAGAGGTCGTCCAGCACGACCGGGGTGATGCCCCGGTCGAGCAGGGCGGAGGCCACGGTGCTGCCGATGAATCCCGCGCCGCCGGTGATCAGGACCTTCTTCATGCGCGGATGCTCCCTTGCGGTCGGCCGGGCGCCCGATGGCGCCCGGTGACCGGAAGGGACGTCGGTTCGCACCCGGCCGGTTCCGCGACGGGGTGTTCGCGCGGAACCGGCGGGCGGGCCCGGGCGGCTCAGCGGCGGTGCCGGCGCAGCCAGAGCCCGGTGGCGACCAGGACGACGGCCACCACGGCGGTGCCGATCGCGGCCCAGGCGGTGGCGTCGGAGGTGGTCGCGTGGTCGGGGCCGGGCGAGGCCTCCCGGGCGGCGACGGGGGCCGCGGCGGTCCCCGCCGCGCCGGTGGTCCCCGGCCCCCCGGCGGTCCCCGTCGCTCCCGCAGTCCCCGTCACACCGTCGGTCTCCCGGAGCGGAGCGGGCGTCACCTCGACGGACCGCGGCTGGGCCTCCGGCACCGCCGGGCCCGCCGTCCCCGGGGGCACCGGGTCGGTGATCACCACGGTGTCGACGTCCAACTCGCGCTCACCGTGCCCGAGCGCCGGGAAGGCGCAGTCCACCGTCACCCGCCAGTGCCCGACCGGCAGGACCTCCCGGGTGGTGTACGTCCCCGGCCGGTCGGGGACGGTGACCAGGCGCCAGGGGCCGACGGTACGGCCGTCGGAGGCCGTCGCGGCGAGCGTGCCGGCGAACTCGCCGGTCACCGGGTCGTGGTCGTTCTCCCAGGTGGCGACGGTGCTGACCCGGCCGTTCTGCTGGCCGGTGACGTCCAGGTGGACGCTGTCACCGTGGGCGGCCGCGGGGGCGGCGGCGGCCAGCAGGGCCGCGGCGGCGAGGGCGAGGGCGGTGACGTGGGGGCGGGTTCGCATACGGGAGGATCCTCGGGGCGGTGTGGGGGCGGGGACGCTGGCAACGGCCGGCGCCGGGGACGG
>NZ_JBEXJK010000113.1:0-21099 GCF_040609095.1 Kitasatospora sp. NPDC004799 | reverse complement strand
CGCCCACCGTGGTGCCGAGCACCGCCAGCAGGACGCCCTGCTGGATGCCGAGCAGCAGCCCGGCCGCCGCGTTCAGCGCCGTCGAGCGGGCCCGCAGCGGCGGCGGCCCCGGCTTCCTCACCTGCCGCACCTACCGCTACGAGGGCCACCACACCATGGAGCGCCGGATGAAGCTGCGCTACCGCTCCGCCGAGGAGGTCGGGGCCTGGCGCGCACGCGACCCGCTCCCGCGGGCCGCCGCCCTGCTCGACCCGGCGACCGTCGCCGGGCTGGACCACGCGGTGGCCGAACAGCTCGCCGCCGCCGAGGAGTTCGCGCTCGCCTCGGACCACCCGGACCCGGCCGGCGCGCTGGACCACCTGTACGCCGACGGACTGCGGCCCCGGGCGGGGGTGTCGCCGTGACCAGGCTCTCGTACACCAAGGCGCTCAACCGGGCGCTGGCCGACGAACTCGCCGCCGACCCGGCGGTCTGCGTCTTCGGCGAGGACATCGGCGCCGGACTGGCCGGGCCGACCCTCGGGCTGCTGGACCGCTTCGGGCCGGGGCGGATCGTCGACACCCCGTTGTCCGAGCAGGCCTTCACCTCGATGGCGATCGGCGCCGCACTGGCCGGCCGGCGTCCGGTGCTGGAGTTCCAGATCCCGTCCCTGCTGTTCCTGGTCTTCGAGCAACTCGTCAACCAGGCCCACAAGTTCTCGCTGATGACCGGTGGCCAGGCCGCCGTCCCGCTGACCTGCCTGGTGCCCGGCTCCGGCTCCCGGGACGGCTGGGCCGGGCAGCACTCCGACCACCCGTACAGCCTGTTCGCGCACGCCGGGGTGAAGACCGTGGTGCCCGCCACCCCGACCGACGCCTACGGGCTGCTGCGCTCGGCGATCCGCGACCCGGACCCGGTCGTGGTGTTCGCGCCCGCCGCCGCGATGCCGGTGCGCGAGACCGTCACCTGGGACCTCGTCCCCGTTCCGCTCGGCCGCGCCCGGATCCACCGGCCGGGCACCGACGTCACCGTGGTCGCCCTCGGGCACCTGGTGCACGACGCCCTCGCGGTGGCCGAGGAGCTGGCGCCGGACCTCTCGGTGGAGGTCCTCGACCCGCGCACGGTGCACCCCTTCGACTGGCGGGCGCTCGCCGACTCGCTGGAGCGCACCGGCCGCCTGGTGGTGCTGGACGACTCCAACCGCAGCTGCGGCTTCGGCGCCGAGGTGCTGGCCACCGCCGCCGAGGAGATGCGCCTGGTCGCCCCGCCCCGCCGGATCACCCGCCCGGACGGCGCCGTCCTGCCCTTCGCCCCCGCCCTCGACCGCGCCGTCCAGCCCGGCCGCGAGCAGCTGCGGCACGCGCTGGACCTCGTGATGAAGCACCGCTGACCGCACCGACCGCACCGATCCCCCGCAGGCCCCGATGTTCCAACGACCCGACCGAGGAGTCGCCTTGTCCACGAACCGCTACCACTGGGACCGCTCGCACCCCGGGCTGACCAGCCTCCAGCAGGCCATCGACCCGCTGCGCCGCGAGGTGGTCGAGCACTCGGTGTACCGCGCGCTCACCGGCATCGAGCGCGTCCGCACCTTCCTCGGCAGCCACGTCTTCGCCGTCTGGGACTTCATGTCGCTGCTCAAGAGCCTCCAGCGCGACCTCACCTGCGTGGACGTGCCGTGGGTCCCGAACGGCCCGACCGCCAGCCGCCGGCTGATCAACGAGATCGTGCTGGTCGAGGAGAGCGACGAGCTCGGCGAGGGCTACACCAGCCACTTCGAGCTGTACCTGGAGGGCATGCGGCAGGCCGGCGCCGACCCGCGCCCGATCGAGGGCTTCCTGACCCTGCTGGGCTCCGGCACCGCCGTGCCGGACGCCCTGAAGCGCGCCGAAGTGCCGCAGGCCGCCCTGGACTTCACCTCCACGACCTGGTCGATCGTGGAGAACGCGCCGGTGCACGGCCGGGCCGCCGCCTTCGCCTTCGGCCGCGAGGACCTGATCCCGGACATGTTCGCCCAGGTCGTCCGGATCGACGACCCGGAGGGCTCGCTCACCGTCTTCAAGGACTACCTGGCCCGCCACATCGAGGTGGACGGCGAGCAGCACACCCCGATGGCGATGCAGATGCTGATCGACCTGTGCGGCGACGACCAGGCCAAGTGGGACTCCTGCGCCGAGACGGTCCGCACCGCGCTGCGCGCCCGGCTCCAGCTGTGGACCGCGATCGAGCACTCCTTCTGACACTCGCGAGGAGACGGCTGGCATCCGCGACGGACGGCCTCTCCCGTGCTCCGGCGGTGGCGGGGCCTACGGCACCCGCTGCCGCCGGGGCGGTTCAGACCACCTTGGGCAGGACGGCCGCCGAGGCCGGCGGCCGGTCCCCGGCCCGCCGGAAGCGGTGCAGCGCCGCCCGGCCCTCCGCCCCGCGCACCCGGGCGGCGAGCCGGGCCGGCAGCACCACGGTGGCCAGCCGGCCCTCGCCGCGGAATCCCTCCACCGTCCAACTGACCCAGGGAATCGGATAGTTGGCGGCCGGACTGAAGAACACCGGGTGTCGCCCCTGGAAGCTCACCGCATAGGCGCCGAAGCCGCTCCAGTTGGAGAAGCTGAACCGGCGCGCGCCCGGGTCGAAGCCCAGCGGCACGCAGTCGCGCAGCCGCGAGCGGCCGAGGGCGGCCAGGAACCACAGGTTGGCGCGGAGGTTGAGGTGCGTGGTCGGGAACTCCTCGACCGCCGTGCGCAGCGCGCCGGCCAGCAGCGCCGGACCGTCCTCGGGCCGGTGCGGCAGGTGGACCTCGCTCAGCAGGTTGCCCACCAGCACGGGCGGCAGGCCCAGCCAGCGGCGCGCGTTGACCGGTACGGTCAGCATCCGCTCGGCGGCGTCCCCGTCCAACTCCCGCAGGGTGCTGAGGAGATGGGCGCAGAGCACGTCCCCGGTGGAGAGCCGACGACCGGCCGCCACACCGAACTCCTCCCGCATCCGGCCCAGTTCGGCGTCGGTGAAGGCGATCTGGACGATCCGGTTGGCGCGCGGGGCGACCGCCACCTCCCGGGCCAGCAGCTCCGCCTCCGCCGCCGATGGCACCCGGAAGCCGGGCCGTCCGCAGTCCTCGGCGGGGAGCACCTCGGCCAGCAACTCGTCCTGGTCGTCAACGAGTTCGGCATCCGGCAGCGGCTCGCCCTCGACCGCTGCGGACCAGATCCGCAGCAGCAGCATGAAGCTGTGCAGGTCGCCGACCGCATGGTGCCAGGAGCAGCCGAGCACCGTCCCGCCGTCGGCCGTGCGGGTGAGGCGCACGGTGAGCAGCGGGACGCCGCCGTCGCGCGCGGCGGGGGCGTCCAGCGGGGCGACCAGGTCGGAGCCGGGCGCCGTCACCCGGCCCATCGCCTCGGCGAGCGTGCCCTCGACGGTGTACACCTCGAACGGCACCCCGGTGTCGCCACAGACCGCCTCCAGGACGCCCTCGACGGTGCGCAGCCGCCCGGCGAAGACCGGTACCCGCTCCAGCGCGCGGGCCAGGCCGGCGGCGAGCCGCTCCTCGTCCAGCGGGTGCTCGAAGCAGAGCACGACCGAGACGGCGAGGTCGGCGAGCATGGTGTCCATCAGTCCGCAGCGCAGCACCCGGCCGGTGGCGCGCCCGGCCCGGACGGTCCGGGATCGTCGCAACTGCGGCCAGACGCTCATGGGTTCCGTTCCGAAGCACTCGACGACCTCCGGCGCCGCGCGGTCCGCGGGCACGCCGAACGATAGTGGCGCGCGGAGCCAGTGGTCCAGTCCAATCCCGCACTCCAGTTGGGCTTCCCGGCCCGCCGCTCCGGCAGCGGCGGCGATAGAATGCCGAGCATGGGAGAGCGCCCCGGCGCACCCACCGCGCCGCCCCTCGTGCTGGTCACCGACACCGACTCGCAGCTGATCGACCCGGCCCGGGCCTACCACCTCGGCCGCGACCCGACCAGCGAGATCGTCCTGGACGACCCCCGGGTCTCCTGGCACCACGCGATCCTGCGTGCCGACGACGGCCACTGGCGGCTGGAGGACGTCGGCAGCACCAACGGCACCTACGACCACGGGCTACGGGTCAGCAGCGAGGACGTCGGCCCGGGCACCCGGCTGTGCTTCGGCGATCCGGCCGCCGGCCCCTGGGTGACCTTCACCGACCCGGCCGCCCCGCCGCCGGGACCGGCCCCGGACCCGGCCCCGGACCCGGTGCTCGCGGTGCGGGACCGGCCGTCCCTGGTCGCCCCGCGGCTCTCCGGCACCTTCCGCAGCCCGAGCGCCGTCCTGCGGCTGCCGGGGCACACCGTACGGATCGGCCGCGCGTCCGACAACGACCTGGTCCTGGACGACCTGGTGGTCTCCCGGCACCACGCCGAACTGCGCGAACTGCCCGGCGGCGACTACGAGATCGTCGACCTGGACAGCCACAACGGCACCTACCTCAACGGCCGCCCGGTCCGCCGGGCCCCGGTCGGCCCGTCCGACATCGTCGGCATCGGCCACTCCGCGCTCTGCCTGGCCGACGGCCGGCTGGTCGAGTACACCGACACCGGCGAGATCTCCCTGGACGTCCGCCACCTGGTGGTCCGGGTCGGCCCCGACCACCGGGTGCTGCTGGACGACGTCGGCTTCCCGCTCGCCGAGAAGGCGCTGCTCGCGGTGGCCGGCCCCAGCGGCGCGGGCAAGTCCACCCTGCTCAACGCGCTCACCGGGCTGCGCCCCGCCGACCAGGGCACGGTGCTGTACGACGGCCGCGACCTCTACCGCGACTACGCCGAGCTGCGCCGCCGGATCGGCCTGGTGCCGCAGGACGACATCCTGCACACCCAGCTCACCGTCCGCCGCGCCCTGTCCTACGCGGCCGAACTGCGCTTCCCCGGCGACACCGACCCGCACGAGCGGGAGGCCCGGGTCCGCGAGGTGATCCACGAGCTGGGCCTGGACGCCCGGGCCGACCAGGTCATCGCCAGCCTCTCCGGCGGCCAGCGCAAACGGGTCAGCGTCGCGCTGGAGCTGCTCACCAAACCGTCGCTGCTCTTCCTCGACGAACCGACCTCCGGCCTGGACCCGGGCATGGAGCGCTCGGTGATGCGGATGCTGCGCGGGCTGGCCGACGACGGCCGCACGGTGGTCGTGGTGACGCACAGCGTGCTCAGCCTGAACGTCTGCGACCGCCTGCTGGTGCTCGCCCCGGGCGGACGGACGGCGTACTACGGGCCGCCCGGCGAGGCACTGGAGTTCTTCGGCTTCGAGGAGTGGCCGGAGGCCTTCGAGGCCTTCGAGAACGAGGACCACGCGGCCTGGCAGCAGCGGTTCCGGGAATCGCCGCAGTACGCGCGCTACGCCGCGACCGAGGACGGGGCAGCGGCGCAACCGTACGTCACTCAGCGGGAGCCGGCCGCACCCGCGATCGGCCGGGAGAAGCCGCAGGGCTGGTTCTCCCAGCTGGGCACCCTGGTGCGCCGGTACACCGCGGTGCTCGCCGCCGACCGGCTCTTCCTCACCATCATGGTGGTGCTGCCCTTCGTGATCGGCCTGATGTGCCGGGCGATGGCCGGCACCCGGCTCTCCCCCGACAACGCGGTGAACTGCCTGCTCACGCTCTGCATCGGCGGGCTGCTCACCGGCGCCGCCAACTCGGTGCGCGAGCTGGTCAAGGAGCGCGCGATCTACCGGCGGGAGCGGGTGGTCGGGCTGTCCAGATCGGCCTACCTGGTCTCCAAGGTGGTGGTGCTGGGCACGGTCACGGTGGCCCAGGCCGTCGTGCTGACCGTGGTCGGCCTGGCCGGGGTCGACCTGTCCTTCGCGGTGCCGACCGGGGTGGTGATGCCGCAACTGCCCGAGCTGATCATCGCGGTCGCGCTGCTCGCCTTCTCGGCGATGATGCTCGGCCTGGTGGTCTCGGCGCTGGTGGACAAGGAGGAGGCCACCATGCCGCTGCTGGTGCTCCTCTCGGTGGTGCAGATCGTCTTCAGCGGCCTGATGCTCAAGCTGCACGGCGTCCCGGGGCTGGAGCAGTTCGCCTGGCTGATCCCGTCCCGCTGGGGCCTGTCGGCGATGGCGCGCACCGTCGAGCTGCACGGCATCTTCCCGAACGCGATCACCGCCGACCCGATGTTCCGCCACCAGCGCTCCGGCTGGCTGCTGAGCATGGCGCTGCTGCCCGCGCTCTCGCTGCTGTACGGCCTGGTGGTGCTGGGCCTGCTGCGGCGGCACGAGCCGAGCGTCATGCGGCGGTGACGGGCTGCCCTTTGCGTCCGCTCTGCCCCGCCCCCTCCTGCCCCTCCCCGGCGCGGCCGCCCTTCCCCGGCTCTCGCCGCCCCGCCGCCGGTAGAGTGGGAAGCGACCTGTGGTGCGAGTCGTGCCGCGCGCGGCGGGGATCGCGCGGCGGAGGAAATGTAGCCGCCCATGGACGAGTTCGCCTTCCGCCCCACCCACGTCGCCCCACCGGACGGGCTGGCCTCCTGGGCGACGCCGGACCCGGCCCGGCCCTCCGGCCGGCTCGACCCGCTGCTGCCGCTGCAGCTGCTCGACCGCCGGGGCGACTGGGCCCGGATCCTCTGCTCCAACGGCTGGACCGCCTGGGTGGACGGCCGGCTGCTGGTCGCCCTGCCGCAGCCGCCGCCCGCCGCCGGGGGCGCGCCCGCACGGACCGCCGACCCGCGCCCGGCGCTCGCCGAGGCCGGGAGCGCACTCGCCCGCTACCGCGCCCTGCTGGAGGACCTCGCCACCGGCGCCCTCGACCTGGAGGGCTTCCGGGAGCGCACCCGCGGCCTGCGGATCGGCCTGGTGGTGGACGGCGAGGCGGTCTGGCTGTTCGATCCGGTGCACGACCGCTGGTGCTACGGCGACGGGCTCCAGCTCCAGACGTACGCGGCCACCGACCGCCCGGTGCCGCCGGCCTCGCCCCGGCCCGGCCTCCCGCCCGTGCACAGCCCGTCCGCCCCCACCCGGACCGGTGAGCCGTGACCTCCGCCGAGCACCCGTTCCCGGAGCGGCCGTCCGTCGCGCAGCCGTCCGCCGAGGACGCCGCCTCCCCCGAACGGTCCAACGCCGAACGGTCCGACGCCGAACCACCCGGCGCCGAGCGGCCCGGCCCCGAACGTCCCGGTCCCGAGCGGCCGTCCACCGAGCGGGACGCCCCCGGCCTGCCCGCCGGGCTGGTCGGGCGGCAGGTCGCCGGCTACCGGCTGGAGCAGGAGATCGGGCGCGGCGGGATGGCGGTGGTCTACCGGGCCAAGGACCTGCGGCTCGGCCGGACCGTCGCGGTCAAGCTGCTCGCCCCCGAGCTGGCCCGCAACGAGGTGTTCCGGCAGCGCTTCATGCACGAGTCGGAGGCCGCCGCCGCGATCGACCACCCGCACATCATCCCGGTGTTCGAGGCGGGTGAGCAGGACGGCATCCTGTTCCTCGCGATGCGCTACGTCGAGGGCGGCGACCTGCGCACCCTGATGAACCGCTCCGGCCCCCTCCCGGTGGGGCGGGCCGTCCGCCTCGCCCTCCAGATCGCCTCGGCGCTGGACGCCGCGCACGACCACGACCTGGTGCACCGGGACGTCAAGCCGGGCAACGTGCTGGTCGCCGCCGGGACGGACAGCGAGCACCCCGAGCACCTGTACCTGGCGGACTTCGGCCTGACCAAGAAGTCCCTCTCGCTCAGCGGCCTGACCAGCGTCGGCCAGATCGTCGGCACGCTCGACTACGCGGCGCCCGAGCAGATCTCCGGCAAGCCGCTGGACGGGCGCTGCGACCAGTACGGCCTCGGCTGCGTGGTGTTCGAGATGCTCGCCGGTGCCCCGCCGTTCCGCCGGGAGAGCGACCTCGCGCTGCTCTGGGCGCACCTCAACGAGCCGCCGCCCGCGCTGCGCGAGCACCGGGCCGACCTGTCGGCCGCCGTCGAGGCGGTGGTCGCCCGGGCGCTGGCCAAGACCCCCGGGGAGCGGTACCCGAGCTGCCTGGGGTTCGTCGCCGAGCTGCGCGCGGCGAGCACCGCCGACACGCCGGAACCGTGGCGCGCGGACGGGCCGCCCACCCGGGTCGTCCCGGCACTCGCCGCCGACCTTCCCGCGGTGCCGCGGCCGCCCGGCTGGGCCGCGCCGGTCGTCCACCCGCCGCCGTACCCGCCCGGAGGGAGCCGTCCGCCGTGAACGCCGTGAGCCAGGTCTTCGCCGTGGTCGCGGCGGCGGTGCACCTGATCGTCTGGCCGCTGGAGAGCTTCCTGTACGGGCATCCACGGGTGCGCCGGCTGCTGACCGGCAGCACGGCGGACGCCCCGGAGGTCCGGCTGTGGCGCGTCAACGTGGGCTTCTACAACCTGTTCCTGGCGCTCGGCCTGGTCACCGGCCTGGTCCTGCTGCACACCGGGCACCCGGGGGCCGGACGGGCGGTGGTGCTCTACATCGCCGCGTTCATGGTCGCGGGCGGGGCCACCCTGGCCGTCTCGGCACCGAGGCTCTGGCGCGGCGCACTCGGTCAGGCCGTCCCGGCGGCCGTCATCCTTCTGGCCGAGGCTTTCTGACGCCGCATCATGCTTCTCGCCACCCTCCGGGGGAGGCTACGATCCGCCTACCCCACGACGGTCGCGGGGCTGGGGGTGGCAGACAGCAGTGGTCAGGTTCCCGATCACCGACCGGTACCTCGTCGGCCTCGGCTGCCGGGTGAGCGTCGAAGCCGGGCTCACCGTGACGAGGGTCGACTGGAGCGTCGCACACCTGCCGGAGGGCGGCTCGGCCCGGCCCACCGACGGGGACCGGGAGATCGCCCTCATCTGCCCGCGCTGCCGACGGTCGTTCTCGGTCCATGTGGAGACCGCCACCAAGGCCCGGGTCAAACGGCTGGTCCAGCGGGTGGTGGGCTGGCTGATGGTGCTCTCGCTGCTGGCCACGATCCCCCTGCTGGTCCAGCTGGGCGGCCGGACCGTCGAGGAGGGCGACGACCAGGCGGTCGACAACATCGGGCTGCTCCTCGGCCTGGCGGCCGCGGGTCTGGTCGTCGGCCCGTCGCTGCTGTTCAGCGCGGGCATGCACGACGGCGTCAAGAGGCTCCGGCTCGTCCGGGCCGACGGCCGGAGGACCAGGTGGGTACGGGGCCACCGGCTGTTCTGAGCCTTCTCTCCACCCCCGCACCCGTCACCGCGTGCCCGGCGGCACCTCGCCGCGGTGCCGCACCCGGGTGGCGAGCAGGGCGCCGAGCGCGCCGGTCAGCAGCCCCCAGCCCGCCGCGAGCGGCACCGCCGTCCAGAGCACCGGGCGCAGGGTGAGGCTGCCGCTGCCCAGCCCGGCCAGCGGGTTGTCGCCGCCGAGCACGGCTCCCAGCAGGTCACCCAGGCCGCCCTGGCCGAGGCCGACGCCGAGCACGGAGAGCCCGTAGTCGGCGTCCACCCGGGTCCACAGGCCCACCAGCAGCACGGTGACGGCGGTGGCGAGCGCGAACCGGACGGCGTGCTGCCGGAGCCGGACGCTGCGCGGGGAACGGCGGGCCGCCAGGAAGGCGGCCGCGAGCAGCAGGACGGCGGCCAGCGGCAGCAGCCACCAGCTGCGCGCGTCCTGCTCCGCGAGGGTGCCGAGGTCGACGGTCGCCTGCCCGCCCTCGGGGGCGCGCAGCGCGGCACTGAGAGCTTCGGGAACGGGCAGGCCGAGCCCGCCGACCAGCCGTCCGTGCCACTCGGCGCCGAGCCCGACGCCGAAGGCCAGCCACACCAGGTCGGGCAGGGCGAGCAGGACCACGGCCAGGGTCTGCCGGGCGTTGCCGTGCACGACCGCGGTCAGAACCCCGGCCACCGCACCGATCACCAGGTACGCCAGCAGGACTGTCCAGAGCGCGAACGCGGCCGGCCGGACGGCGAGTTGGTAGCGGACCAGGGCGGGCGGCAGCGGGGCGCGCCGGGACACCGCGAAGGTGAGCGCGAGCACCAGCAGCAGCCAGGCCAATCCGATGCCGACCGTGGACGGGCCGTCCGCGTGGAAGCCGACCTCCGGGGTGAGCCCGAGCGCGCCGCTGAGCGACTGCGCCAGGTCGCCGCCGAGCGGGACGACGAAGGTGTGCCGGGCACCGAGGGTGAGCAGCACCAGGGCCAGCAGCCAGAGCAGCACCGTCCGGCCGATCCGCCCGAGCAGTTCCCCGCCGCCCGCGACCGCGCGGAAGCGCAGCTGACGCAGGAACACCTCGGCCATCGCGACTGCGCCGACCACCGAGACGCTCAGCGGCATCGCACCGATCCCGGCCCCGACGGCCGCGAAGTCCCCTGCGCCGCCGTCGAGTTCGACGCTGCCGCCGACGGCGAGCGCGAGCGTCGCGGCGAGCACGGCGGGGAAGCCGCCGTCCGGGAGGTCGTCGGCGCCGGCCAGCCAGAGGCCGAGCGCGGCCACCGCCGCCATGGCGACCAGCCCGGCCAGCACGACGGCGAGCGCGTCCAGCCAGCCGCGTACGGCGCCGGGCGGGCCCGCGGCCCGGGTGGTGGGCTGCTGCATGCCGCCTCCTCGTCGCTCGCGGGGGTGCTCGGGGGTCCGGCCGGTGTTCCGCCCGGTCTCGGCGGGTTCCGGTCGGTTCCGGTGGGTTCCGGTGGGTTCCAGGGTGGCCGACGGGCGGTGGGCACGCTCGGCGACGTCCGGGGCACCTGCTGTTGCGGCGATCGGGGCAGCGGGGGAGAAAGGGAAGCCAGTGGCAGGAGCTTCCCGGGTCGGCCGTGGTCGGCCGACCGCCTGCGAAACGGAGCCTCGATGACCTCCCAACCGCCTCCGTCCGGCCCGGCCGGCGAGCCCCCGCACGGTCCGCCGTCCGGTCCCCCCTCCGGTCCGCTGGCCGGTCCGCCGTCCGGCGGCGGTGCGGCCGGACCGACGTCCACGCCCCCGCCGCCCTCGGGACCGTCCGGGGCCTCCGGCGCTTCCGGCGCTTCCGGGGCCTCGGCGGGCGGCGGTGCGAGCGGACCGGGCGGGCCGTCCGGCCCGGGTGGCGCCGGTGGACCCGGTGGACCCGAGGGCGGCGGGCCCGGGCGTGGCGCGCACACCCCGTGGTGGCGCTCCCGGAAGGGGCTGGCCCTGGCGGCGGGCACGGTGGCGGTGGCCGTGGTGGCCACCGTGCTGATCACCAACAACCAGGGCGGCCGCGACTCGACCGTGCCGACCGCGAACGAGGTCGCCCTGCAGGCCCCGGCCGATCCCGGGCCGGACCCGTTCACCCCGTCGGTGGAGACCCAGGGGGTGAGCGCCCCCGCACCCGCCCCCGTCACCCCGACGGCCCAGCAGCCGGGCGGCGCCTCGTCCAAGAGCAGTTCGCCGGCGGCGCTCCACAGCGTCGAGGGCGGCTCGGCCGGGCTGTACGCCGGGACGATGAGCAAGCCGAGCTGCGACACCGAGCGCCTGATCGGGATGGTCTCGACCGGGGACGCCGGGCGCGCCTGGGCCTCGGCGGCCGGGATCGCCCAGGCCGACATCCCCGGCTACCTGCGCTCGCTGACCTCCGCCTACCTGCGGGTGGACACCCGGGTGACCAACCACAACTACAAGAGCGGAGCGGTGGTCGAGTACCAGTCCGCGCTCCAGGCGGGCACCGCCGTCCTGGTGGACGCCAAGGGCGTGCCCCGGGTGCGCTGCTCCTGCGGCAACCCGCTGAAGCCGCCGACGCTGGTGAGCAACGCCAAGTACACCGGAAAGGCCTGGACGGGCTTCCACCCGACCATGCTGGTCGTGGTGGTACCGGCGCCGCAGCCGGTGACCGAGATCATCCTGGTGAACGTCCAGACCGGCGGGTGGTTCGCCCGGCTCACCGGGCGGATCGAGGTCGTGGACCGGAACTCCGAACCGCCGAAGGGACCGCTGGCGCCCGGCATCCCGGCGCCGGGCCCGTGGAAGCCGTCCACGCCCTCGGGTTCGCTGACGAGCCCCGGCACCACCACCTCGGGAGCCACCACCTCGGGGGCGACGTCCTCCGGGGCAACGTCCTCGGGCGCCACCACCTCCGGGGCGACGAGCTCCGGCGCCACCTCGTCCGGACCGAGCTCCTCGGGCGCGACGAGCTCCGGCGCCACCTCCTCCACCAGCTCTGGCCAGCCGTCGAGTTCGACCGCGACGACGGGCACCTCGTCCGCCTCCACCGGCGCCTCGACCAGCAGCTCGACGGCTCCCCAGTCCCCGACCGGCACCACCACGAGCGCCGCGACGGCGACCGGTACCGGCACGACCAGCGCGGGCACGACGACCACGGGTGCGACGGCCACCGGCACCACCACCGGCACGGGTACGACCACCGCCACCGTGCCGAACACCCCGACGGCGACCTGCGCGAGCACCGCCCCGTCCACCCTGCCGCCCTGCCCGACCACAGGGGCCGCCACGCTGAGCTGACGCGACGCGCCCTCGCCCCGTCCTCGCTGCCACCGGCCGCCGCCCCCCGGCCGGTGGCAGCGGCACGTCTCAGGGCAGCAGCACCCTCGCGTCCTCGGGCCCGAGCACCCGGCCGTCCGCCGAGCGCACCTCGACCGGGGCGACGGGCGCGCCGGACTCGCGGTCCACCAGGCGCGCCCTGGGCTCGCCCTCCTCGAAGAACCACTGGTCGCCCCACTGCCGCAGCGCCGTGATCACCGGGAACAGCGCGCGGCCCTTCTCGGTGAGCACGTACTCCTGGTACGGGCTGCCGTCGGCGGCCGGCGCGAGGTCGAACACGCCGTTGGCGACCAGGTTGGCCAGGCGGGACGACAGGATGTTCTTGGCCAGGCCGAGGTTCTTCTGGAACTGCCCGAAGCGGCGCAGCCCGTCGAAGGCGTCACGGACGATCAGCAGCGTCCACCCGTCGCCGACCACATCGAGCGGACGGGCGACCGGGCAGGCCGATTCCTCGTGCGTGGTGCGTTTCGGCACTTCTCCCACCTCTCAGCTCGCGGCTCTCAGCTCTCACCGGTCGGCGCCCAGCGTACCGATCAAGGCGCGGTTGCTTATTGAAACCAGAATATGCCACAGTGCGGTGGTGGCACTTTGAAACCACTCCTGGAACCCGCCGTGCCCATCGAGGGAGTCCCGCGCCCATGACTTCTCCCGCCCGCACCACCACGTCCGGCACAGCCGACACCACCGGCACGGCCGACCCGGCCGCCGCCGAGCCGGGCACCGCAGACCCGGACGGATCCCTGCCGCGCGGCCTGTCACCCGCCGTCGCCTGGCTGCTCTCCGTCGCCTGCGGCCTCGCCGTCGCCAACGTCTACTACTCGCAGCCGCTGCTCGACCTGATCGCCCGGGACTACGGCATCGACCCGGCGACCATCGGCCTGGTCGGCACCCTCACCCAGACGGGCTACGCCCTGGGCCTGCTGCTGCTCGTACCGCTCGGCGACCACGTCAACCGCCGCACCCTGGTCACCGCCCAGCTCGGGCTGTCCGTCCTCGCCCTCCTCGCCGTCGCACTCGCTCCCTCCGCTCCGCTGCTGCTCGCCGCGATGGCCGCCGTCGGCGTCCTCGCGGTCGTCGCCCAGGTGGTCGTCGCCTACTCCGCCCAACTCGCCGCCCCGGGCGACCAGGGCCGGGTGGTCGGCACCGTGACCAGCGGCATCGTGGTCGGCATCCTGCTCGCCCGCACCGTCGCCGGAACCATCGGCGACCTGGCCGGCTGGCGCGCCGTCTACGTCGCCTCCGCCGTCGCGACCGCCGCCATGGCCCTCGCCATCGCGGCCGCCGTCCCGTCCGAGCGGCACCGGGCGGCCGAGCGGATCGGCTACCTCCGCCTGGTCGGCTCGGTGTTCGCGCTCTTCGCCCAGGAGCGGGTGCTCCGGGTCCGCGCCGTCCTCGCGCTGCTCAGCTTCACCTCCATCACCGTGCTGCTCACCCCGATGGTCCTGCCGCTCGCCGCACCTCCCTTCAACCTCAGCCACACCCAGATCGGACTCTTCGGCCTCGCCGGTGCCGCCGGAGCACTCGGCGCCGGGTACGCCGGCCGCCAGGCCGACCGCGGCCGGGCCGAACGCACCGCCGGAATCGGCCTGCTGGCCATGCTGGCCGGCTGGCTGCCGGCCGCACTGCTGCCGCACTCGGTCTGGTGGCTGGTGCTCGCCATGGTGGTGATCGACTACGGCCTGCAGTCCGTCCACGTCGCCAACCAGCACCTCCTCTACCAAGTCCGCCCCGAGGCGCAGAGCCGCCTGACCGCCGGCTACATGCTGCTCTACTCCGCCGGGTGCGGCGCGGGCGCGATCCTGTCCACCGTCGTCTACGACCACGGCGGCTGGACGGCCGTCTGCCTGCTCGGCGCCGCCACCAGCCTCGCCGCACTCGGCTACTGGTGGACGGCGGCCCGTCGGTGACGGCCACTCAACTCCTGGTCACTCAACTTCCGGTCACTCAACTCCCAGCCACTGGCGCGTCCGCGGGCGACGCCGCGGCCAGGACCTCCCGCAGCACCCGTATGCCCTCGCGCCAGGCCGGACCGTCCTCCGTCTCGTCCCACAGCTCCGCGAGCTCCGACTCTCCCGCCACCACCTGGTCGAGCGCCGCCACCGCGAGCGGGCGCAGTTCGGCGGCGAGCGGCGGTATCGGCTCCTTCGGGCCGTAGGCGCTGGTCACCGCCGCCCCGCCCGGGCACTGCGCCGCCACCAGCGCGGCGGCGGCGACCGCCTCGACCGCCTCGTCGGAGTCCAGGAACTCCTCCGACCCGGCGGCGCACAGCAGCGCCGACCGGAGCAGCGCCTCGCGCTCGCCCGGCGCCGCGTCGTCCAGCGTGCCGCCGAAGTCCGCCGCCGAGTCATTGTCGAAATGTCCGATGTCCCAGGTGCCCATGCCGATCCCCTCACGCCGTACGTGTTCGTGTGCGACAGATGCTTGCACACCCCACTGACAATCCACCGGGCCGCCGGAAATTCGCTGGTCAGCGCGGCAATGATGGGGCAGAGTGCGGCCATGACCACCACTCAGGGGCTGGACCGGGACGGGTACATCGCCCGGGAGGGCTCGCTCGACCTCGTGCCGCCGGCGTTCGCGCCGGTGATCGCCGCCGCCCGCGATCGGATCACCGCGGCCTTCACCTCCGACCGGCTGCACAGCGCCTACCTCTACGGCAGCATCCCGCGCGGCACCGCGACCCCCGGCGTCTCCGACCTCGACCTGCTGCTCGCCCTGCACCACGGGCCCACGGCCACGGACCGGGCGGCGGCCAAGGCCCTCGAAGCCTCGCTCGACGCCGACTTCCCCCAGGTGGACGGCGTCGGCGTGCTGCTCTTCAGCACCCGCACGCTGCTCAGCGAACTGGAGCGCCACGACCTCGGCTGGTTCGTCGCCTGCCTCTGCACCCCGCTGCTCGGCGAGGACCTCGCCACCCGGCTCCCCCGCTACCGCCCCACCTCGCTGCTCGCCCGGGAGACCAACGGCGACCTCGCCCTGGCCCTCCCCCACTGGCGCGACCGCCTGGCCACCGCCGACTCGGACGCCGAACTGCGCGCCCTCGCCCGCACCGTCTCCCGCCGCCTCGTCCGCACCGCCTTCACCCTGGTCATGCCCCGCTGGGGCGGCTGGACCAGCGACCTCACCACCTCCGCCGAGGCCTTCGCCACCTACTACCCGGAGCGCGCCGCCCACCTGCGCCTCGCCGCCGCCACCGCCCGCACCCCCACCACCGACCGCACCACCCTCGCCGTCCTCATCAACGACCTCGCCCCCTGGCTCGCCACCGAATACACCACCGTCCACGGCACCAAGGCGCCCCGCCCATGACACCACCACTCGTCCACGAGGTCTTCCCGACCCTGGCCATCGAGCTAATCACCCTCCTGGGACAGGAGGGCGAACCCGAACTGGCCGCCACCGTCCGCAGCCTCCCCCTGGTCGCCGAGTGCAACTGCGGCGACGACTTCTGCCAGAGCTTCCGAACAGCCCCGCACCCGGCCGGTCAGCCCTACGGCCCCGGCCACCGGTGCGTCACGCTCTCACCGGCCGACGGCACGCTCGTCCTGGACGTGGTGGACGACCGGATCATGTACGTCGAGATCCTCGACCGCGCACCACTCCACGACACCCGCCCCGCCCCAAGCTGACGCCCCACCACCGCGCGAACCTCAAACAGCGGAGCCATCCCCGCGCGTGCGGGGCCGACGCCGAGCGGCTCGGCAAGGCGGCCGGGAAGCTGGAACCATCCCCGCGCGTGCGGGGCCGACCGCCATATCTAGATAGATATTCCCGGCAAGACCGAACCATCCCCGCGCGTGCGGGGCCGACACTTCGTGACCTGCGAGTTTAGCGGCGGGAGCGGGCCGAGGGAATCAGTCCGTCGAAGTCGACGGGCTTCCAGCGGTCCTTGCCGGCCGTACGGACGGTCCGGCCTTGTTCGTTGGTGGCGGGTTCGACGACAGCGGCTTGGCCGTCGCCGTCACTGGCACGGCACTCGGTAGTGGATGCTGCCGTTGAGCCGTCCGACGCGGAAGGCGGCGTCGTAGCACCAGCGGCCGGCCTGTTCGCGGTCGGTGAGTTCGGGGAGTCGGCGCAGCAGTTGCAGCCAGGAGCGGGCGGTTGCCGCGGGAGTGACGGCCGGCAGGCCGTGGGGGCGGAAGTCGCGCATCAGGTGGGCGTTGCCGTAGCCGTAGGCCTGTCTGACGAGCGGCCCGAGGTGTTCGCGTTGGTGGTACCGCATCACCGCGTCGGGCGCGTAGGCGAGGGTGTCGTCGGCGTCGCAGAAGACGAGCACATCGCCTCGGGCGGCGGTGGCGCCGGCGTTCCGGGCATGGTTGATGCCGGCGCGGGTCGGGGCCGCGACGACCCGGAGGTCCGGCAGCCGGTCGGCCCACCGCAGGGCGGTGGCCACCGTGTCGTCGCTGGACCGGTTGTCGACGACGACCTCCCAGGGGCCGGGGTTAGGGGCTGTCTCCTTGGTGGGGGCCGGTGCGGCGGTTAATGGGTTGCGGGGTTCCCCGGCGGGGGTGTCGGATCTCGGGCATGACAGTTGTGCTGGGGACGCCGACCGTGGGCGGGGTGCGCGAGGCCATGGGCGCGCTGCGGGAATGGCAGTGCGACGGAGCGCCAATGCAGCTGCATGCGGGGGACATCGGCTGGAACCATCGCTTGGGGACGCCCGAGACGGCCGCGGTGGTGCGGACCTGGAGCCGGGGCGGACGGATTCTCGCGGTCGGGATGCAGGACACCCCGACGCTGCTGCGGATGACAGTCGCCCCCGACGCCTTCCAGGACGAGGACCTGGCGCGGCGGCTGGTCGCGGACGTCTCGCTGCCCGAGCGCGGTGTGCTGCCGGAGGGGGAGGTGGCCATCGAGGCGCCGATGGGCCTGCTGCTGCACGACCTGCTGACCGAGGAGGGCTGGGGCGTCGACGAGCCGTGGACGCCGCTCTTCCGCGACCTCACGGAGCCGGTGGAAGATCCCGGCGGGCGGATCGAGACGATCGGCCCCGAGCGGGCACAGGACTTCGCCGAGGTCCTGCGGTCGGCGTTCGGCACCTCGCGGCCCACGCGCGAGTACTGGCACCGGATGGCAGCGGGACCGTTCTACGACGACGCCCGCTGCCTGGGCGCCTACGACGAGCGGGGCGAGCCGGTGGCGGTGGTCACGGTCTGGTCGGCCGGCCCGGGGAGGCCGGGGCTGGTCGAGCCGATGGGCGTCCACGCGGACCACCGCGGCCGCGGGTACGGCCGGGCGATCACCCTCGCCGGGGCGGCCGCGCTACGGGAGGCGGGCTCGTCGAGCGTCCGGGTGTGCACCCCGAGTTCCAACGTCGGTGGCGTCGCCACCTACAAGGCGGCCGGGTTCGGGGCGAGGCCGGAGGTTCGCGACCGGATCCGCACGGCCTGAGGCGGTTGCCGCCGCCGGCCGGTACGTGGCCGGTGGCGGCACCCGCCAGGGGTAGGAGAGGAGAGCGGTGCGGTGGGTCAGGGCCCAGGTGCGTTCGGCCTCGAACGCCGCACGGGAGCCGTCGACGTGCGGCCCGACCGGGTACTCCAGGCCGCACGCTTACGTTCCGTCGGCGGGTTCGGACCCATCGGCGATCAGTGAGGGTCCGACGGCCTACCTGCGGACCCAGATCAGGATGGCCGCGAGGTGAGGCGCGGCCTGGTAGGCGACGGCGAGCTCGTCGCATCGCATCGCCAGCCTCCTGCCCGCCCGCGGGCCCGGCCGCCAGCCGGCCCCTGCAGGCCACCTGGTCCACGTACGTGCACGCAGTCGAGTCCATGTCGCCGCGTCTCTGGCAGGAACAGGCCGGATGCGAGCAGGAGCCCGATCCACGGGCGCTGGAGGCCCTCGCCGCCGACCTCGGCGAGGCCGAGCAGCGCGCGGTCGCGCTCGTCCGCGAAGCGCACGGCCACCTGCTCGCCGCCGCGGCCGGCGCCACCGGCACCAGCGGCACCACCGGCACGGCGCTGCCGTCGCTGCCGCTGCCGCTGCCGCTGCCGGACAACGAGCCCTTCGTGGGCTGCGGCGAGGTCGTCTCAGCCCAGCTGCGCACGCTCACCGACCCACCCGACACCTTCACCGAGCACTGCATCGAACTGCTCGGCAGCGCACGGTTCGTGGCCGGCTGCCGGGTGCTCTACCTCGGCTCGCTGCTCCGGGTGGCACTGCGGATGCGCCCGCTGACGGAGGTCTCGGCCGACGAGACCCTCACCCCCGTACGGACCTCGGACACGGCCGACCACTGGCAGCACCGGCTGCAACGGCTGCAACGGCAGGTCGACGACATCCGCCTGGAGAGCGAGGAGGGTGCGGAGGCGCTGCAACCAGTGCTCGGCCGTCCTGGCCCGCAACTACCCCGTCGGCCGCGAGGCGGTGTTCCGTCTCCGCTTCCCGGTCGTCCGGAGCAACATCGACGACTCCAGCCGCTACGTTCGCGAATCCGGCCTCGCCTTCGAACCCGAACTGGGGCGGTTGGCCCTCAATGCCTCCGGTGTACTGCCGTTGCTGGTCCGGCCGCTGTACGGCCACCGGCCGGAGGTCGGAGTTCGCGAGCTGCTGCAGAACGCCCTCGACGCGGTCTGGGCGCGCCAGGCGATCCAGGCGGGACGCGCCGGGGCCGACGCCGAGCCGGTCGACCACCGGATCGTCATCGCCATCACCCTCCGGTCCGGTCCGGGGATCCCTCTGCTGGACGACGGGAACGCCCCGCCCGAGGACTGGGACCGGTGGATGGAGGTGCGCGACACCGGCGTCGGCATGACCGCCGAGGTCGTCCGCCAGAACTTCCTCACCGTGGGCGGCACCTGGGATCCCACCGCGGACCCCGCCGTGGCGGCGCCGCGGGACCGCCCGCGCCGACTGCGGATCGGACGCTTCGGGGTCGGCGTGATGGCCGCGTTCCTCCTCGGTTCGGAGATCCAGGTGGTCACCCGGCACATGGCCGCCGCCGAGGACGAGGGCGTCTGCTTCCGCTTCGTCGAACACGACGACACGACGGAGATCTACCGGTGCCGGGCGCCCGTCGGCACCACCGTGCGGATCCGCCTGGACCAGCGGACCGCCGAGAAGCTGCTGGAAGACCCGGACGCCTGGGACTGGTTCCGGAACACCGACCCACCGGTCGTGCGCGGAGTGGTCCGGAACGGCGAGTTCCTGCCGATCGCGAGCCAGCTCACCCGGCTCACCCCGGGCTCGCACTGGCGCAGGCTCCGGCTCCCGCCCTACGGGGTGGTCTCCTGGACACCGTCGCCGGAATCCTTCAAGTCCCACATCTTCCTGAACGGCGCGCGCGTCGTCTCGCTGCAACGGAACTTCGACAAGAACGTGATGGAGCCGGACGAGCAGCTCAAACAGCCCGTCATCGACATCGCGGACCAGAACTCCGCCACCGCGATCCGGCTGACCCGTGACGGCTTCGTCTCCTACCCGGACGATGTCTTCCAGGCCGTCCGCCGCGATGCCGTCGCCGACCACCTCGCCCGGCCGGCGCTGGTCGCGGCGCAGGGGCGTGACGCACATATCCCGTGGGAGTCGCGGCTCTGGGAGGAGGAGCAGTACCACTGGGGGCAGGGGGACGGGGTGGTCAGGGCAGCGCCGTTCGTGGTCGGCGAGAGCGGCGTGGTCCCACTGCACCCGGTCCTGCTGCACAGGGCCGGAATCACCGAGGTCGACCTCCTGCTCCTCCGGGGCGGTCTGACCGGAGCCGGCGACGCTCCGGAGTCGGGAGGGGACCTCCGCACCACCCCGACCGACCTCATGAAGGTGCTGCCGCCACGTCCCGGCAGGGCGGTCGGGCTGCTCAAGGTGGACATGTTCGGAGGCTTCGGGTACCACCCGTTCGCTGCCGGGGCGTCGGATGCCTTCCGCTACGCCTCCGCAGCCCTCAACGCCTCGACCAGCGTCCAGATCAGCACCCGAAATGGCGTGCGTTCAGCGGGTGACGGCGGCGGGCACGGTGTCCGCGCACCCGCGCCGCGGGACGCCGTCACGGCTCGTGCCGGCCACGGGCCGGGCCGGGCCACGGACGGGGTGCCGCGGGACCCAGCGGACCGCGATGTCCGACCCCCTGCCTACGCTGGGTCCGAATCGACGATCAAGGGGGCAGGACCGTGCGGATCGAACGTCACCAGGTGGACGGGGAGCGGCTGGCGCAGGCCGGCGAGGACTTCGTGAACCGGATCGGGAGGCAGGTCCACTCCTACTCCCGCGCCGGCCTGATGACCACGACCGAGTGGCAGCTGATCGCCGACTCCTTCCTCGACTACCTCGGAGCCCTCTCCACCACCCGGCCCGACCTGGACTCTGCGGAGGCCAAGGCCGTCCTCAAGGACGCCGCCGAGGCCGCCGCCGGCGCCGTCTCCTTCGCCGCCTACTACCCCCACGACCGCTTCAGCGTCTTCCTCGACTACCCGAACTTCGGGATGGGCTACGACCCCGAGTACGGGCAGGACCGCGACCCCCGCCACCGGGTCACCGCCCGGGAGTGGCTCGACGCCTTCTGCCTGGCGATCGTCGCCGACAAGGTCTCCGCCCACGGCGAAGCCTTCAGCTGGGCACGGCAGTTGATGCCCGACGAGCCGGTCACCCCCGACCTCGAACTCGTCGACGGCTTCGTCGCCCACTTCTTCGAGGAGGCCGGTGTCGTGGGGGGGGGCGGGCTCCCCCCCGCCACCCCCCCACCCCAGCCCCGGCGGCGCGCGCGGCGGGCCCGGACCCCCGGGGGCCGCGACGCCCACGCCGCCCCCCACCGCCC